>NZ_JBHVZR010000009.1:0-171016 GCF_042879835.1 Pseudarthrobacter sp. NPDC058329 | reverse complement strand
ATAGTGTGGAACGATTTCTTCACGGGCCTGATCTTCCTCAACGGCTCCGACGCCGTCACACTGCCTGTAGTGATCTATAACTTTGTGGGTGAAAGCGTTTCCCAGTGGAACGTCATCTTCGCCGCCATCATCATTTCGATGATCCCCATCCTTGCCTTCTTCCTCGTCGCACAAAAGCAGTTCATTCAGGGACTCACCGGCGGCGTGAAATTTTGACAGGGATTGGAACGACCAGCTGCATCCCCGACGGTGGGGCAACGGTCGTGAGCGGCAACGGAAAACCGGCCGCGGCCTCGACACCTGCACGCCATTTCTTCACGTATACGCCGTACTGTCCTCAGGGACGGTGGTGACTCCCCCAATGACAACCGCATAGTCACTACCAATTACAGAGCGGACAGTGAGAACTGGGCAAGAACGGGCTGCGGTCCCGGGGCCTTCGGCTGCGAGCGAGGCAGAGGCGTCCTCTGCCTCGCCCCTTTCTACCCGCTAGCATCAGCCACATGCAAAATTTGAGCACTTCTATGATCCTCGCGGAGGTCCTCCTCACGGTCGCTTTGATGTTTTCCACGGACGCCACAGCGAGGCAGTCAGGTTGAAACGCCGCGAAATCTGGGGGAGCGCCCTCATTGTCGCCGCGTCCTTATGCGCTTGGGCGGACACAGCAATCAATGAAGCGTTCTGGGCCGCCGCCAGACAAGGCCTGCTGCTCTACGCCGGCATCCCTGGCGACGCCATTGCCGCCTGGTTCCGGATCGCAGCCCTCTTCTTGGCAGCCTCGGGTTTGCTGCTCCTGCTGCCGGCACTGATAGGACGCGTACCGCGGAACGTGCCACGACGCGTCATCGGTTGGACCACAACGGTGGTCGCGGCAGCAGCGTCGCCTTTCATTGGCATCATCCTCCTCTTCACGCTTCTAAGCGCCTTTGGCATCGGGGACACCGCTAAAATCACTGCGGCGGACGGGCAGTCCGTGCTTATCACCCAGGATGGTTTCGACGGCGACATCGTCGAAATCTACACAGAGCATGACGGGCTCCACTACAAGCAGGTCCGCAGAGCATCCGAAATCTCCACATGGCCCCGGGTGAAAGACCAAAACTGTCGGCTCAACACTGCCGACAACAAGCTGCAGCTCCTGTGCGGGGATAAAACCGTGGCGGTTGAGCCGAATGATCCGAACCGGTGACGACAACGTCTAATGCCAGGAGCCGCTGGACCAGGACTATCGCCTGGATCCTGCTCGTCCTCGCCTCGCTGATCCTGATCGCCTATGGGATCGTGCGTGGCGGTTGGCACATCTGGCTCCCGGCTCCTGCCGAAATGGAGGAGTCTTCGATTGGTCGGCCGCCACGTCCATGCCGGCTGTGCGCTGTCCTTCGCCGCCGCGGCCGGGTCGAATCTCCGGGGCCATCAGGTTTGGGTGACCATCTGCGCCGGGCTGCCAGGGGCTCTCGTTTGCTGGGCGGCGCTGGACGACCCCTACGGGCTGACACACCACCGAGCCGCAGTTATCGCCATCCCATTGGCCCTGGCCGGCATCGCCCAGGTCCTCCGGGTCCGCGGCCGACGGCAGCGGAAACTAGATACCTTGGCCTGAGATGTCTGCGACAGCTGTTCTGACTCGCCCTACTCAAAGGATGATGATGGACCTTCCGTAAAGCTGCAAAGGCGTTGCACTGTCAGGTTGGGGTGTAAATCCTTCGACGACGAAGGTGCATCCTATTGTTCAGATTGGGAACGCTCTGAACGCAGCAGCGGTTGACCGCCCCACTGCCCCTGTTGCTAACAAACGCCAGAGTGCCTTCATTCGGTGCCGGAGGTGCTGTGTCGGGTGTGCTCACTGTGCCGCTGGCGAAACGGGTTGTCCCCTCGTCCTGACGCGACCAGGTCGCCCTGGGCAGGCTCACCAGCCTGCGCCTGTCGAGCCGCCACTCCAAAACGCACAGCCCAAAGGGCTCACCCTAGATCGCGCCTGCGCATGCCGAGGTTGCCTACGAGCAGCAGCGCGAGGCCAGCCGCGCCCATGACCCACACTCCCATTCCCGGCTCTACGTCAGGCAGTTGGGGCACGTGGGCGAAAGGTGATACATCGGTCACCCCTTCCTCCAGCTGCAAAGCGGGGCCGAGCATATCGATCACCACACAGGCAGCCAGGACAGCCCACGCCGCAACGAAGAACCGCGGCAGTGCACCGAGGAGCGCCACTGCGATCGCCGCCACGAGCCACACCGCTGGTAGATGCCACAGGCCTGAGCGCAAAACGCGCCCCACCCAGTCGGCGTCGTCGGTCACGGCCGCGAAGGTCCCGCCGAGCGCCGCCGTGCCGACCGCGAGGACGACCGCCGAGCCGAGGAGGCTCGGAAACACGCCCGACAGCAGCCAGCGGGTGCGGCTTACGGATGCCGCAAGGGTAAGGTCGCCGAGCCCGTTGCGTTCCGTGCTGCGCACACGCTGGAGTGCGGAGACCGCGTACCCCGTGGCGAGGAGCGCGATCAGCAGCAGGACGAGACGGAGGTAGCCCTCCGTCGCCTCAGTCCGGCCGGTGCCCAGCAGCAGAGCGATCTCGGGGGTCGCCGCGAACACCTTGGTGACCTCTTCGCCGGCCACGCCAAACACGGAGCCAACGAACAGTCCCCCGAGTGCCCACCCCACCACGGCAGGTGTCGCCACCCGCACCGTCGCCGTCAGGAGGCCGACGAGCGACGCACCCGCGGCAGGGCGCCCCGGTCCGCGCGTGAGCAGCGCCGCGCCGAGATCGCGCCTGTTGCGCACCGCCATCGCCACAGCGACCAGCAGCAGGCCCGCTCCGGCTGCGATGCCCAGCGGCCAACCGCGCTGGTGGTCCGCAAACGGCGCGGCGTACTGGACCCATCCGAACGGCGACCAGGCCGACAGTTCACCGTCGCCCACATCGCCTGCCGCGCGGACGCCGTACGAGGCAGCGATGACCAGGCCCGATAGCCCGAGCGTCTCTCCAGCCGTGCCGCACACCTGCGCGGCAAGCGCTGTCACACCGACAAAGAACACGCCGATAGCGGCAACTGAGGCTCCGTAGGACCACGCGCCCTCGGCGGGAAGTCCGAGCAGGATCATCCCCGCGGCGCACGTTGCACCGATAAGCGCCGAGGTGGCGATCATGGTGAGCACGGCCGCGGCCAGCGGGGCCAGAGTGCCGGTTGCCGTCGACAGTGTCAACTCGGCCCGACCATGTTCCTCCTCGGAACGGGTCAGCCTTGTCATTCCGAGCACCGCCATCAGTGCTACGGCAACGAGAAGGTACCCACCGACCTCGAACACGACTATCCCGCCGGGGGTGTCGAGTGCGTGCCCGGGCCCGTTGATTGCCTGTAGTGCCGGGCTGGCGTCGTTGATCGCGGCGTACTGTTCACGGTCGGCGACCGTGGGGTACAGCGAGGCCATGCTGTCGACGATCGCGGCGAGGAGCCCTGCGATTCCCACCGTCCATAGCAGGACCTGCCAGCGTTCGAGTCGCGTCGTCAGGCGCAGCTGCCAGGCTGTTCCTGCAAAAGTGGTCATCGTGAGACCGCCGCAGCCGGTTCCTGGAGCTCGTAGTGCTGTAGGAACAGTTCCTCCAGGGTCGGGGGCTGACTGACGAGACTCGTCGGTCCTGCCGCAGTCACCAGCGCCAGCGCAGCAGCGAGACCGGAGGGTCCAACGCTGAACTCGACGTGACGGCCCTGGAGCAGGGGACCGTGGACCCCTTCGATCGAGGCGAGCCCCACCACGTTGTGCTCGGTTGTGGCCACGACCTTCGACACGGTCCGCTCGCGCATCTCGTCGAGGGTTCCGGTGCTGACCGCCTTTCCGTTGCGGATGATGGTGAGGCGGTCACACAGGGCCTCCACCTCCGCGAGGATGTGGCTGGACAGCAGCACGGTGGCGCCCTGGGCCGAAGCCTCCTGCACGAGTTGCTGGAACACCACCTCCATGAGCGGGTCCAGGCCCGACGTCGGCTCGTCTAGCACGAGCAAGTCGCTCGGCGTCGCGAAAGCCGCTACGAGCGCGACCTTCTGCCTGTTGCCTTTCGAATACGCCTTCGCGCGCTTGCGGGGGTCCAGGTCGAGGCGCTCGATGAGCTCGTCGCGGCGTGCGCGCGAGGCACGCGCTCCGCGCATTCGGGTCAGCAGGTCGATGCACTCGCCTCCCGTGAGGGACGGCCACAGCATCACATCGCCGGGCACGTACGCCATCCGCCGGTGGAGCGCCACGGCGTCGCGCCGTGGATCACCGCCGAGCACGGTCGCCGATCCACCCGTCTTTGTCAGAAGGCCGAACAAGATCTTGATGGTCGTCGACTTGCCTGCACCGTTCGGTCCAAGGAAACCGTGCGTCTCACCTGCCTGAACCGTCAGGTCGAGCCCGTCGAGGGCGCGGAAGCGTCCGAACTGCTTCGTCAGTCCTCTGAGGGATATCGCGGCTTCCTCCTCGCTCCCCGCGCTCGTGCGCGCGGCCCGACGGGTGGATGGGGTCTGTGTTGCGTGTGCTATTGAAACTCACCGGCCTCGTATCGTGCCGAGCAAGCCCGGCGTTGCAGTTTTCCGCTTGTGGTGCGGGGGATGGTTCCGGAACGAACCAGGACAATGTCAGTCGGGGTGATCGCGTGCACCGCGGCCACCGCCGCACGCACGGCCAGCGCGGTTCGTGCGTGGTCGAGACCGGCCAGGGACCTGGCTTCAATTTCGGCCACGACAACCAGGCCCTCGGGCCCATCGCCGCGGGTGGGCATCGCTACGACCCCTCCCGCGCGTATCTCTGCGACAGCATCCGATACCGTCGCTTCCACGTCGGCCGGGTAGTGGTTCTTTCCCGCGATGATGATGAGGTCCTTGAGGCGACCGACCAGGAACAGTTCACCCTCGCTGAGGAAGCCGAGGTCGCCTGTCCGCAGCCAGGTACCGGCGTCGGGGCTGTCACGGAGCCTGCCGCCGAAGATCTCTGCGGTCAGCTCGGCCCGCCCGGCGTAGCCGCGGCACACGTTATCGCCTTGGACCCATACCTCTCCGACGATCCCGTCGGACACCGCGGCGAGGGACGCCGGATCGACGATGCGCACGGCTTGATCGACGGGCACCCCGCACGAAACCACTTCCGACACGTCCCCGGCAGGCGCGTCCGCACTCGCCGGGACTGCGACGCCCTCGGCCAGCGGCCCGCGCAAGAGACGCGCAACGCTCAAGGGGCTGCCGTACTGGTGCGCGGTGACCATGAGTGTCGCCTCTGCCAGCCCGTATCCGGGCTGGTGGGCGAGCGGGTCGAAGCCGTGTGGTGCGTAGGCTTCGCTGAATTCTGTCATGGAGGACGCACGGATCGGTTCGGAGCCGTTGCCGAACGCGCGCAGCCCGGACAGGTCCAGGCCTTCCCGCTCGGCCTGCGGCACGCGCCGCACACAAAGATCCACGGCGAAGTTCGGCACAATCGTCAGTGCCGCGCGTGCGTCGCTGAGAGCCTGCAAAAAGCGTGACGGGCGCTGGACAAACGACATCGGGCTCATCGACCAGCAGTGTCCGCCACCCTGCAGCACTGCACAGACGCCGTAGACGAGGCCCATGTCGTGGAAGTAGGGCAGCCAGCTCACCATCGGCCCCTCGGCCATCGGCAGCGACTCGCGCAACTGTGTCATGGCCGCCGCGAGATTGCGCGCGGTAACCTGCACCCCGGCGGGACTGCGGGTCGAACCGGACGTGTACTGCAAGTAGGCAGTCCCGTCCCCGCGCACCGGGGTGAACGCCGCAGGGAACCCATCAGCGGGCGGTCCGCTACCGTCCGCGAGAAGCACACGGACGCCGGTGCCCGCCACCAGTTCATCAACGTCGGCTGCCGCGTCCTCTGCCGTGATCACCGCTGTAGGACGGGCATCTGCGAGCACCGCCACGAGCCGTTCGTCGGAGCGGCGGGCATCCGGGGCGTACAAAGGCACTGCAACGCGACCGGCGTAAAGGCAACCGAGGAACGCCTCGATGTAGTCAAGGCTCTGCCCCAGCATCAACGCAACGCGGTCCCCGGGAGCCGTGAGCGGGGCGAGGCGAGCAGCCCAGGCCCGCGCGGACCGGTCCAGATCGGCGTAGCTGAGGGTCTGCTCGCTGCGCTGGCGGCCACTGTAGGTCAGGAAGGTGAGTGCCGGGCGCGCTCCGTCTTCGGCGGCCCAGTGCGCCACGGCATCGGAGAGCTCGGACTGCCGGCATGGGAGATCGGTCTGGACGCTCATGCCACGTTCTCCGCTCGTGCGGGCACGCGACGGCTCACTGTTGCGTGCACTGTCCCACGCGGGCGCAGGTTGATCAGCAGCTGCGCCTCGATGGGCCCGTCGTCGACAATGTCGAAACGCAGGCGGCGGGCGAGGACTGCAGTGAAGACCTGCCCCTCGGTCAGCGCGAGCGTCGATCCGATGCATACGTGCCTGCCGGCCCCGAACGGTAGGTAGCCGAATCCGTTGCGCTCAGCCGGCGCGGCTGATGGCCTGCCGTTGTGGTCGAATCCGGCGAGGAAACGCGCCGGATCGAATCGCTCCGGGTCCGGATACAGCGCCGGATCGCGGTGCATTGAATACGTGGAGATGAACACGATCGTGCCCTTGCGGATGCGGTATCCGCCGACAGTCGTGTCGCGCACGGCTGCGCGCATCAGCGACGCGGCGGGCGGATACAGACGCATCGCTTCCTTGAACGCCGCCATCGCCAGCGGCAGTTGGACCAGGTCCTCACCGGTCGGAAGCCGGTCGCCGAGCACGCGGTCCGCCTCCGCGGCAACAGCGTCGCGCACCTCAGGGTGCTTGGCCAGCAACGCTGCAGTCCAGAACTGGGCGTCAGCGGACGTCTCGTGTGCCGCCCCCCACAGGGTGATCAGCTCGTCCAGCAACTGTTCGTCTGACATTGCGCTGCCGTCGTCGTAGCGGGCCTGCAGCAGGGCGTCGAGCAGGTCGGCGTGCTCCCCGCTCTCGGTCCGGCGAGCGTCGACAATCGCCTGGATGCGGCTGCGAACCCAGCCCAGGTCGCTATTCATCTGCCGGTTGGACGGTGTCGGGACGCCCAGCGGGATCGGCACCACGGCGAACAGTGCCCGCATCTCCCACTCAAACACGCGGGTGACGGCGGCGGCGAGTTCCGCCTCTTCCTGCAGTGACCTGCTCCACAGGAGATGGCCGATCACGTCGCGCGTGATGGCACCCATGACCGCGAGCAGGTCTACCTCGCTGCCGTCTTCGAGGCGGTCGGCGTGGCGCTGTGCCTCGCGGGCGAATATGTCTACGTAGTTCGAAATCCGTCGCGCTTGGAAGTGCGGTACGAGGAGCTTGCGCTGGACCTTGTGCAGGTCGCCCTCCGCGATCAGCAGTCCGTTCCGCAGCGCAGGGGTGAAGGCTCGACGCTGGATGTCGCCCTTGTCGAAGTCGTCAGCCCGCGAGACCAGCACCTCACGGACGGCCTCGGGGCCAGACACCACGATGGCAGGCTGCGGGCCGAGGCGGAAGGCCGCCACGGGACCGTGCTCACGGGCGAGCGACTCGAACAGGTGAAGGGGATCGCGGCGCATCGCCGGGAGCGCGCCGAGCGGACTGCGCGTGCGCAGCTGCGGCGGCGGGGCTGCCAAGGTCTCGACGGTCATAGGGCGTCCTTTCGGGCGTCGTGCAGGCTGACGGTTTCGGTGAAGGGGTTCTCGCCTGGGAGGGGGCGGGGTGCGCGCCACAAGCCGATGACGGCCGCGACCAGGCCGGGGCTCTCGGTGAGGCGGTACGCGGAGTCCGGCGGCAGCACGGCCACGAGCCGGGCATGCGCCTTGCCGAACGAGTGGTAGGGCAGCGACGGGACCAGGTGATGGAGCGCGTGCAGCCGCAAACCGATTGGTCCCCAGAAGAATCCCGCTATGCGCGATGACGGGTAGTTGATGGTGTCGATCATTTGCAGCACGATGTTCGCGTCCGAGTCGTTGCCCAGGTACCGGTGGGCGCCCAGCAGGCGCATGGTGTTGAGCGAGACGACGCCGACGAACAGCAGGTACCAGCACAGGAGCAGCAGGACCGGGAGGTGTCCGAGAACGATGAGGACGCCGACCGTCCACACGAGCGCGAAGCAGGCGAGTTCCTGCAGGAACCACGAGAGCCGCTGCGACTTCTTCGGCGGATGCCCTCGGTACTCCAGATCGATCTTGATTGTTGACGCGCGGGCGTAGACCCGCTCCCGGGTGCCCGGCACCAGCCATGACACCGGTGCCAGGATGCCGAAGCGGATGGGTCCGAACAGCGGCAGCGCAACTGCTGCGACGGCCACCTTGACCATCTCCCGCCGTGACAGCCGTGCGAAAGGCAAGTACTCGGCGTCGAACGCGGTGCCATAGAGGCGTTTGCTGTGGTGCTCGGCGTGTCCCTCGTACATGAAGTACGGGATGAGCAGCCAGAACCCGATCAACGTGTTCCATCCGCGACCAAACGAGCGGGTGTGCGCTTTGCTGCGGAAGTGCACCAGTTCGTGGATAAACAGCGCCCCGCGATAGAGCGCGAGCACCGAGATGACCAGGCCGATGATGCCGAGCCAGTGCACCGGTGTGAAGACGACGGCCAGAGCGAAACCCGACCAGCCGATAACCGCCGAGATGATCAGGTCTGTCCAGTAGACCGACATGCGCGGACGGAGGAGGTCCTTGACCGTCGCGTACGCGAGCTGGGCGTCGAAGACCTGTGCGGCCTTCCAGCGATCGCCGTAGGTCGTCATCGGGCAGGCTCCGCATCCTTTGCCTCACGGGAGTCGATACCCGCCAGGCGAAACCCGTGGCGGTCGGCGAGCAGGCCCAGGCGGTCGAGCGCTTTCTGCGAGAGCGCCTCGCCCTGGCTGGCCAGCGATTGCCAGTCCTCGACGCCGGATTCCTTCGCTAGCGCGAGCAGCATGGTTTCTGCCATGCAGGCGTAGGTGATGCCGGTGGGCAGGCCGTACCGAAGGTCGAAGTCCGACCCTGCCGGCACCGTCACCATCCCGCCCGCGAACGTTGCGAGGTCGGGTCGATCGCGGGGCAGAGTCGCCGGGAGGTTCCGCGGCTGAGCGACGTCACACACGATGGCATCGGCGAGGAAGTCGTCGGCACCGAGCAGGGCGTGCGGCGTTGAGCTGGCCGTGATGACGATGTTGGCCCGACGTGCCGCCGCGGGCGCGTTGTCACCGGTTTCGACGGCCGTGTTGGTCCACGCTTCGCCGACACGCGGAAGGGGATCTCCCAGTACCGTGCGGACGGCGTCGACGGCGTCGGTCAGGCGCGCGCTGCGGCTGCCCGGGCGCCCGATGAGGAGCAGACGGCCCACACGACCGGCTAGGGCAACCGCGATTGCCCGCCCGATTGCTCCACCGGCGCCGACGATCGCGACCGTGGAATCCGGAAGCGTAACGCCGCGGTCCGCCGCCGCGGCGAGCACGGCGCGCACGCTCGCCGCGGCAGTGAATGCGTTTCCTGTCGTCACCGGTACAGGCTGGTCGCGGAGGCCTACTGCATTGCTCGTGACGATGGACGTGTACGCCCCGAGTCCAACGATCTCGGCGCCGCGCTCGGTAGCGAGTTCGACTGCGTCGCTGATCACCGCACAGGCGCGCTCGGTCGGAAGCGATAACAGCTGCTCGGCGGTGTAAGGAACGCCGATGAGCTCGCCGTGCACGATAGTGTCCGCGCCCACGGTGCCACTGCCGACCAAGAAGGGTGCGGGGTTCAGCAGCGAGGAGGCGCGATCGAAACGCTCCAGCAGTTCGATGTGCTGCGCATCGGTAAATCTCTCAAGGGAGGGGTCGAAGTCGGCCAAACTTCCCGGATCGAGCGGGTGCACCACGAAGGCGAAGCGAGTGCGTCCTGGTTCGGGGGTCCGCGACGGAGTGCGGGCGGCAATTCCGGATGCGCGCCTGTCGACCGGCCCTCCGGGAGGGGACCCCAGCAGGTGGCCGAGCAGCGCGGCCGTGTCGCCTGCGGCGACGATGGCGACAGCGCGCTCCATCCCCGCCAGCAGCACGTCGCATTCGTCGGCCGTGACGGTGAGAGGGGGCTCGACCCGCAGCACGGTGTTGCCGAACAGCGTGGGGGCCAGGCGCAAGCCCTCCACTTCGAGCAGGTAGCTGCACACCGCCATGGCAAGATTGCCGCCTTCGGCCAACGAGCCGAGCAGACCCTGATCACCGGTGAGGTCGAGGTTGCCCGACAGCTCCACGCCGAGCAGCAGTCCGCGTCCGCGGACGTCGGTGACGACGGCAGGGTACCGCCGTGCGATGTCTCGCAGGCCGGCCAGCAGTTGTGCGCTGCGCTGGGCGACTCCCGTCAGCAGCTGCGGCTGCGCCAGCCGATCCAGCACCGCCAGGCCGACGCGGCAGGCGAGGGTGCCTCCGGCGAAGGTCGAGGTGTGTCTCAGGGCGAACGATTCGGAATGCACGGCGGAACGGCTCAGCACCGCGCCGATTGGCAGCAGGCCGCCACCGAGCGCCTTGGCGACCGTGACGATGTCGGGCGACGCCTCTTCTTCCGAGGCGAACAGGGATCCCGTGCGGCCGAGGCCGGTCTGCACTTCATCGACGATGAGCAGTGCGCCGTGCTCGTCGCACAGCTTCCGCAGTCCTCGGAGGTAGCCCGGTGCCGGTACGATCACGCCGCCCTCGCCTTGAATCGGCTCGACGATCACGGCGGCGAAGTGCCCCGGCGCCGCGGACAGCGCGTCCCGGACCGCATCGAGGTTATCGAAGGGCACCCACGCGAAACCGTCGGCAGGTGCGCCGAAGTCCGATTGATAATCGGGGCGTCCGGTCGCGGAAAGAGCACCGAGCGTCTTGCCGTGGAAGCCCCCGTGGGTGGCGAGGATGCCAAGGCGTCCTGTTGCCGACCGGGCGAGCTTCAGCGCGGCTTCTACCGACTCCGCGCCACTGTTGGCGAAGGTGACGCGATCCAGACCCGATGGTGCGATCGCGACCAGTCGAGCGGCCAGTTCACCTGCCGCCTCCATCACAGACGGCTGGATGAATCCGGGGGGTGCCTCCACCGGCACCTGTGCGACAGCGGCCCACATGGCCGGATCATTGTGACCGAACGGCAACGCGCCGTACGCGCCGGCGAAATCGAGGCATACCTTGCCGTTAGCGTCTGTCAGTCGCAGCCCCTCCCCGCGCCGGTACGAGCGGTCCAGGTTCAGCGCTCCCAGGATGCGGCTCAGCTCCGGCGCGACATGCCGCCGGTAGCCCTCCGCTCCGGTAATCGGCTCGGCGATGAAAGGTGCGGAGGCCTCGCGAGCCGCGAGCTTGCGGCGTACCAGTTCGGCCAGTGCGGCGCGGTCGACGGTGTCCAGCGGCAAGGCGGACGCGCCTGGGGGGAGGTCAATGGACATCGGGGGCTCCTAGGCGGGTGGTGTCATCGGGTGTGGGCGGTGCGGTGGTCTCCAGCGCTGCCAGCAGGTCCACGAGCTCCGCATCCGTGAGCGCGTCCAGCGGATCCTCGGTGCTCACCGCTTCGACATTGGCAGCCGCCGCAGCGATCCGGTCGGGAGCCAATGCGAGTCCGAGCGCGCGTGGCGTTGGTCCGTCCAGCAACAGCGGCAGCGGGATGGTGATGCCGAACCGTTGTTCGACGGCATTGCGGAGGGTGACCACGGCTAATGATTCAAGCTCCCATTCACCCAGCGGCACGTCGGGGGAGACGGCGGGCTGATCATCCAGCGCGGTTGAGACGAGTTCACAGACGTGTGCGGTGATCTCTGATGCCGCAGGCCCCACCTTTTCCGCCGGGTAACCGGGGGATGGGCAGTGGTCGACCTGTGCGGTCGCCGGACGGGAGCCGGGCGCGATCGCTGCACTGCTCGATGCCTCGCGCCAGAAGCGTCGCCGCTGCCAGGCGTAAGGTACGGGCTCCGCCCAGCCGTCGGTCGCGGGCGGCGCGAGAGCTTTGAGATCGAGATCGAGGCCGTGCCGGAATAAGCCGGCGGCGAGTGCGCCGAGAGTGTGCTGCAGGGGTGTCCGCCGACGCGCGGCGGCGAGCACCAATACCGGCTCGGCCGGCAGCACCTCCGCGGCAACGGCCTCGATGTCATGCTGGAGCACCGGGTGCGGGGCGATCTCAACTACACAACGGCTGCCTGTTTCGGTAAGGGCGGCTGTTAGTGCTGCGAGGAATTGCACCGGTTCGCGGACGTTGCGCCACCAGTAATCGGGCTCCCGTTCGAGGTCCAGCCGGGCAGCCGTTACGGTGGAGAACTGCGGCACGCCGCCGGCGAGGGCCGATGGAGATATGGTGCGCTCGGACCGCGCCACGGCGTCCAGGAGCGGACTGTGGAAGCCGTAGGTGACGGCGATTTCGCGTACCGGGATGCCTTCGGCCACCAGCTCGACGGCGAGAGCCGTGACGTCCTCCGCCGCGCCACTGAGCACTGTGGAGCGCGGTCCGTTAATGGCTGCGACCCCGACCGCTTCGGTGGTTTGGAGCCGCGCGGCCAGCTCGGCGGCTGGCAGTGCCACCGATACCATGCGGCCGCCCTCCGCCGCGGACTCGATCCAGCGGCCGCGCTGGGCGAGAATCGCGAACGCCTCGGCGCTGGTGAGCGCACCGGCGACGACTGCGGCCGTGACTTCGCCCATACTGTGCCCTATTACCGCAGCGGGTCGGTGCTGCCACGACATCAGCAGCTCGCTGAGGGCCAGCTGCACCGCCGCGATAGTCACCTGATCGTGCGTCGTGGTTCCGGTGTCGACGGCGGCGAGGCGCTCCCGCAGCGACCATCCGGTGGCGGCCGTGACCTCGTGCTCCCAGCGATCCCACGACGCCTGAAGCCGGGGCACCCTTCGGAGTTCATCGGCCATCCCCTGCCAGTTGGAACCTTGTCCGCTGAACACCCAGACGGCGCCTGCGCGGGCTGATGCCGAGACCCGGCCCCCGCCGAGGCCACCAGCCTGGACCTGAACTGCCTCCGCGAGTTCGTCGGGAGATGACGCCGACCATGCGTACCGATGCCGCTGCGGGGTCATCCCGCGCGTCGTGCGGGAGAGGATCCCGGCGCGGTGGGCCCCCGGGTCTGCGAGGCGCAGGCGAGCGGACTCCCGGCGAGCACTCAGGCTCTCGGCATCAGCGGCCGACAGCGCGAGCACGTGCACCGCGGATGGGTCATCGGCGTTGATAGTGGCGTGGCGCGTCCCCGGCCCCAGCACGACATGTGCGTTGGATCCGCCGAATCCGAAAGAGCTCACTGCGACGAGGCCGTCCGCGCGAAGCGTGTCCCCGTGCCGTGCGACCGCGAGGGAGCCGTCGGCGAGATTGAGTGCTGGGTTGGCGTTCTCGAACCCGACCTGACCAGGGACCTCGCCGTGCTGCAACGAGAGGATGGCGGCGGCGAGTCCGGCGAGTCCGGCCGCGGCCTCCAGGTGGCCGAGAGTGCCCTTCACGGATCCGATGAGCAGCGGTGTGTCGCGTTCGCCGTAGACCGCGGCGATCGCCTTGGTCTCGATGGGATCACCTAGGATCGTGCCGGTTCCGTGGGCTTCGAGATAGTCGACCTGACTGGCCGACACCCGGGCGTCCGCTAGTGCTGAGCGCAGGAGCCGCGTCTGCGCCGCTGCGCTCGGCGCCGTCATACCGTTTGTGCGGCCGTCGTGGTTGACGGCGCTGCCCAGGATCTTCGCCCGGCTGGGACGGCGGCTGGGACGGCGGCCGGGACGGTCAAGTTCGAGCAGCAGTGTCACGGCGCCCTCGCCGCGGATGATCCCGTCGGCGGCGGCGTCGAAAGGACGGCACACAGCGGTGGGGGAGAAGGGCAGCGACGATGCCGTCATCGACCGGTAGGTCTCGTCGAAGCCCAGCGCGACGGCCGTCACGAGGGCGAACTCGCATTCGCCGCGGCGCAGCGCACCGACGGCAAGGTGAAGCGCCGTCAGAGAAGAGGAGCAGGCGGTATCGACGGTGAGCGACGGGCCATGCACGTCCAACAGGTAGGAAAGACGGTTGGCGAGCATCGAATGCGCGGTGCCTGTTCCAGCGTACCCACTGAAGGGTGCCCCGCCGCGTGCTTGTGTAAAGAGCCAGTCCTGGGCGTACGCCCCGGCGAAAACGCCGACCGAGCGGCCGCGCAGACCGTGCCAGCCGATCTCACCATCAGCGAGGCTGTCCCATGTGGCCTCGAGCACTAGCCGCTGCTGCGGGTCGATGTCCGTCGCCTCGGCGCGGCCGATCCCGAAGGGCGCCGGGTCGAACTGGTCGATGCCATGGCGGAGGCCGCCGGGCTCGCCGTTGCGCGCGGGCGCCGCGACGCGGCGCCCCTCCACGCCGGAGATTACTCTGCCCGAGACCGATTGCCCGGCCGTGAGTGTCTTCCACAGCTGAGCGGGCTCGTCGATGTCAGGTGCGAGGCGGATACCCAGCCCTGCGATGGAGACATCGCCCGCGTCCGACCTCGTCATGTGGACACGGCGAAGTCGGCGAGCTCAGCGATCGTGGGGTGGTCGTAGACGACGGTGGGATCCACCGCGCGACCGAGGCGATCCTCGAGATCCCCCGCGAGTTCGACGGCCTGCAGCGACGAAAGGCCCAGCTCTGCCAAGGGAAGGTCAGCATCAAGATCGGCGGGGTCGACTTCGAGCATCCCGGCGACTCGCATCGTGAGCCAAGCAACCTGTGCGGCGTGGGATGTAGTGGTGCTCATGCGGCCTCCTGGGCGGTGAGTTCTTCGATCGCGTAATCAATGGGCGTGTGCGGGACGCCGAGCACCCGGCGGGCGCGCGACCCGTCGTAGGTGACCCGCCATGCGAGGAACGGCAAATTGTCCGGGTGCAGGAGCCCGCTCGCTGATGGCCCGGTCACGCCTCCCACCGCACAAGCTGCCGTTAGCAGCGGTGCGGGCACTGTGCCCCGCGGGCCGCGAACTTCTACGCGGGCGGCGATACGGCGGATCAGGTCGTAGTGCGAGAGGTTCTCGTCGACGAGCAGGAACCGTTCGGCGGTCGTCCCGCCGGCCCCCTCGATGGCGGCACGAACACCTGCGACAAGCGTCTGCCGTGACACGAATCCGAATCCTCCCGGAGGGGCGAGCGGGAAGGCGCCGCGGCGCACCGCGATGGCCATGCCCGACCACGTGTTGGCGGCGGCTCCGCCGGTCGCGAGGACGGCGCCGGGGTTCAAAATTACGGCCGACAGTCCGCGCGCCGCCTCTTCGAGGACAGCCCGCTCTCCCGCGCGTTTTGACCGGGGGTAGGGATGGCGGGGAAGATCGGCCGTGCAGGTCTCGTCGATGAGGCGATCGCGCACGAGTCCGACCGCACTTGCCGACGACATGTGCACCATGTGCGCGCCATGGCGACGAGCGGATGCCGCGACGACCCGCGTGCCCTCGACGTTGATGCTCCGCATCCGGACGCCGTCGGTCGCGCTGAGGCCGGCGGCCCCTGCGATGTGCACGACGGCGCGGCACCCTTTCATCGCCCGCTCGATCGCACGGTCATCGCGTACGTCTCCGGCGACGATCTCTGTCCCTGGGCGGTGCGTCATGTCAGCGGATTCCGCGTGGACGAGGAGACGGACGGGCTCTGCGTTGGCGCTCAATTCAGACAGCACGTGTCCGCCCAGGCAGCCCGTGCCTCCGGTTACGAGGATCATGCGTCAGCGTCCTGCCGCAGCGGCCGGTCGTACAGAGCCCACCGTCGCGTCGGGCCGGTGCCGGCGAAGCGTGAGAGCAGTCCGTGCATTGCGGAGTTGGTGCCGTGCACCCACGTCGTGTGGACCGATCCGTAGCCGTTTTGCTCGACCGCTCGAAGTGTATCGGCGAACAGCACCGGCGCGATGCCCATGGGGCTGCCGGGCACCACTCCCAGCAGCAGCACGACCACGCCCGAGACCCGCGACAGTCGGCCGCGCAGCCGAGCCATTTCGATCGGCGAGATTCTGCCCTGCCAGACCGCCAAGAGCTCATTGAGGTCCGGGATCGTGAGGGAGAACCCGACTGGCTCACCGCGCCGCTCGACGAAGCGCACGAGGTCCAGGTCGAGGAGGGGGCGGAGTTGCCCGAACATGTCATCGAAGACGTCGTCGGGGTAGGGCAGCACCTCGGCGCTCGTCGCGAACGACGAGGCGAACATGTCCCGGATGAGCCTGGCATCGCGGTCGATGCGCCGCCGGTTCATGGGTCGTGAGACAAGGCCGAGAGCTTGGGAGATCCGCTCGGCGCGATCGAGCACCTCCGTTCGGACGGCAGTGCGCTGGGAGGCGGAGATCTCGTAGCCGCGCATCTCATCACGGGGGGTGAAACCGCACTCTGCCAGCCGGTCGGCGACCTCAGCCGGGTTCCACGTCTGAAAAATTGCTGTCGGGCGGTCGTGCTCCTCGAGCAGCACCCCGAACTGGTCGCCGCTCCAGTAGTTGTAGGGGCCCGTCAGTGTGGTCGCGCCGTGACGGGTAACCTCGTTTGCTGCGGCGTCCAGCAGTGCCGCGTAGACCTCCGGATCGTCGACGGCGTCGAGGAACCCGAAGAACCCCGCAGAGGCTCCGTGCCGTTCGTTGTAGGCCGGATGCACGGTGGTGCTCACCCTGCCCACGTCGACGCCGTCGCGTACCGCGAGGAGATGGGAGATGTGAGCGTGTCGGTGAAATGGGTTGCGCCGCGGATTCATCGCCGCGAGCGTGGTGGAGCGCAGTGCGGGAACAAATCCGGGCTTGTTCGCATGCAGGCGCTCGGGCAGGAGGGCCCAACGACGGGTCTCGGCGGCGGTGGTCACCGCACAGATCCGGACGGTCACGGAAGTACCGAGAGCATGCGGTTCATCCGCTCATGCCGCGCGCGGAATGTCCTCCGCATCTGTCCCATCAGCACCGTACGATCCACCCGGGCGCCAAACGGTCCGGCGAACCGCAGGGTGTCGGTGTAGCGGCTCCCTGTGCCGTCATCCACAGCAGTATGGGTGTGGTGGAAGTACCGGAAAAAGCCCCGCACCTGTTGATCACTGAATTCGTGGCCTGGCGTGTAGGAGTCGATGAACGCCACCCACTGGACAGGGATTACGTTCTTCAGCCACCAGCGGAAGTGGTAGGTGCCGCCCAGCTCACCCGTCTCCGTTGACGACCAGATGACCTGCATCCGGTCGGGCATGATCGCAATGAAGTTCTGGCGCTGCAGGCAGAAGTCGATTACGACGGCGGCGGGCTTCGGGAACCACGACTCCACCCGCAGTTCACACACTTCGTCGGGCTCCTCAAGGAGCGCAAGACCACCCATGCGGCTGCGGCCGGCATATGTGAGTGCAGAGCGTTTCTGATCGGCGATCGCCGAAGTTGAGTCAGTGGCCAATGCTTCCCCCCCGGGCATTTGGTCGATGCAACGTTGATACGCTGCTCTAGCGTCGCCTCCAACGAGGCGGCGCTACGAGAGCCAGTATACGCTTCAGGCAACCCTTCATTGCATCAACAATCAGGATTATTACGCCTTGACTTTTCCCTTGCCTTTTTCGCGCTACGGCTCGCCGACTGATGTCCGCTGGTGGTGCGAGCCTGTCTCAGCGTTCGCGGACATGCCGGTTCCGGCCGACGATGCTGCACGGATTGGCCGCCTCGCGCGGGACGTTGACCGATTGCGCGCTGTGGCGGGGACTGTGCTGCTGAGGCGTGCCGTAGCCCGCATCAGCGGAGTGTCGACGGCTGACCTGCGGGTCTTGCGAACCTGCCGACGCTGCGGCTCGGACCGACATGGAAAGCCCTGGTTCCCCGAAACCGACGTTCACGCCTCCGCCAGTCACAGTGGCTGGTTCGTCGCCGTTGCGGTGGCGGCACGGCCCGTCGGCATCGACATTGAGGCGATCGCCGCTCATGCCTCGGGTGAGTGGGGGCTCGACGAATGGGTCCGAGTGGAGAGTGTGCTCAAGGCAACCGGCGACGGGCTCGCCGTCGACCCTCGCAGTGTCGAGCTGAGGCTCGACGGAGACCACCGGCGCGTCACCGCATATGGCGAGGGAACGTTAGATGCCGTGACCGTCGACCTGCCCACGGGGGCCTGCGCGGTGGGTGCAGTCACCGTTCTCGGCACCGGACCGCTGGTCCTGAAACGAGGCGACCTACGAGATCTCGATGAGGCCGACGGCGTCCGCCAGTAGGTCAGCCCCAGGATTCGACGGTAGTGGTCATGCGGCATTGATGAAGCTCGGCAGGTCCTCCGCGACGGCATCCGGATAAGCCGATCGCCTTCGGAAGGCTGAGACACAGGGAATTTGTAGCTGGGCAACCCTTGTCTCGCGATGAGGTTGCGCAGTTCGTCCTCGCTTAGTGCCGAGTGACAGAAAACTCTCCAGGTGGCAAGCCCCTGATCATGGCGCTCCCCTAGCCAATTAACAAATGCCGATAACCGGCGGTGCCGCCCTGAGTTGGGAAGCTTGAGCGCTCCAAGAGCCGGAGTTGCGGGACCTCCCCAGACCACTCAGAACGGCTCGCAATCCGCAGTCGTCCATGATCAGATGAGCGAATTTCTCGTCCGATGACGGCCAAGACAAACGCACCGTCAACGTCCGCCGTCGAGAACGCTAAGCCCGCACCGGTATTGACCATCTACATTGACCCTGAGAAAAAGCGGAGGCTGCTGGAGAAGGCCGCGATGTTGGACGAGATTCGGATCCGCAATGGCCAGGAGCCCAAGTATGGGCCGCTCGGCAGGGCGGCCGTCACTTTGCTACGGGAACTCCTTACCAATTGGACGCAGAGCTGGGTGGCCCGGGAGAATCGAAGTCTTCGGCCTGATAAGCGGTCATAGGTTTCGCCTTGCTGACCTAATGAGTTTTGACCAAGCGGTGTCGTCTGAACCGTGCACGACTGGGGTGGGATTCTCCAACACCTTTTGTGCTTCGGTCGTGAATGCAGTCCAAAGAACGTCCAGCCTGTGGTCGCGATGAGCTTGGCGATATTTTTCGAGATCCACAGGTCCCCCAAAGTACGCATCCTTTAGATCAGCCAGAAGGCCAGCGTCTCCCGTGGCTTCTGCGTACTGCATGATCCTGGCTTTGTTGGCCATATTGAGTTGCGTCCAACGCGTCGGTGAGTAGTAAACCCTGTCTAGCCGTAGCCGAGCCTTAACGCGCCTGCCGGCCGTAATCATGCTTTCTGGCCCGACAATCACAAGTAAGTCCAAGGCACGAGTAACTGCCCCTTCCTTGTCGTCAATGTCAGCGTGTGTCTTCAGCAGATCCTTCGACTTCGGCTCGGAGTAATCCTCAGTGAGGTCCTCCGCGCCGATCGATTTCCCGCGCGCTGAAATCGCCTCGTAAGTGTCGCGGGTTGCCATGATGAATTCGACATAGGCCTCGCGCCGCTTCTCCTGGAGCCACCTATGGTGTTCCCTCGCCTCAGTCCTTCTGAGAGCATAGAGGCCGATAAGAGCGGAAAAGGCGGCGGCAACTGCAGCGATGATGGCGGCGACCGTTCCGATCTGGGCCTCAGGACCCGCAGCTGCCACCTGTGTCTCGTACAGTAACCATCGCACTACTTGATATTGCCTCAGCGCCCCTTCAGCATTGGGTATCGACGCGGCCTAGGTTCGGCTCCAGGGATCAATCATTGGCAAGCAACGAGCCCCAAGGTTCGGCAAACCCGGTGCTGAATAGCTTCAGGGCCGCACTTCGCCTGGCTATGGTAGCTAGGTGACTGTTGCTGATGATGTTGTGCATAAACGCCCGAGGTTCTTGACGATCGAGCAGGTGGCCGAGGAGCTGGCAGTTGGGGCGCCGACTGTTCGACAGCTGCTGAGGACGGGCGATCTGCGGGGGCTGCCGGCCACCGCAGATCTGTCGAAACGTCATCGATAATTACTAGGGTCACCTCGCGCATTGCCCTAAGGCAGGGCCCATCACCGATGGCCTGCTCCAGATGATCCAGCTCCACCGTGCGGGTTCCGCTGACCGCGGCATTAAGGGGCGTGCGCCTAAGCTTCACAGTCACCGCACAGACGATATCGTCGCAGGCAGCTTCCGAGACCGCCGCCGCGTGCTGGCCGGGACGGGGGAACTGCAGACCTCGGAGCCGTCACGATTAGCCCGGACGGCAGAAGCGTCGAGACCCACACCCGGTCCTGGTCCACAGGACAAGCGATCACCGACCAAGCCACGTCCAGGCGGTTGGGGTACCCACTCCCGATATGGAGCAGCGCGCCGCGCAGGCGGCACCGGTTCCTTTAGTTTGAGCCATGATCACGTCCATGGTTCTGCCCTTCACGGTAACCGGCGGACACATCGACGACACCGGCTGGCAGCCGGCAAATGCAGAGGAGAAACCTAACCAAATGGACCCGGTATCGACCTCATCGATTCACCCTCGGCAAGATGCAACCGTCGAGTAGGCGCCCAATCCTCCACAGTAATCACCCACCCGGCTCAGTTTCTACCGTCACTGACAGCTTTGGCCGGGCGTCTGTCGTCGTTATTACCCGAACCAAGAGCGCCGACAAGGCAAAAAGGGACGCAATAACGCTGCAGTAACGGTCGTCCGTATTTAGTAGTCATCGTTGGGCTCCTCCTTTGAGCATTAGGAGGAGCACGCAAGTCAGTCGAGGGAGGATGACCGACAGCGTTCGTCTTCATGGACACATGTTTTCGAGCCAGGCCACCTCCTGCAGACCCACGGCAGCGGTCTACTGGATGCGTCTGGAACGCGGGTAAGGAAATGAGTGAGCAATGCCTCAAGAATCTAGTCGTCGCGATACTCCCAAATCTGGTCGCGAGTTCAAAGTTGTATTCGCTGATGTCCTGCTCACGGAAGAACAAGCAGTTGTCATCCAGCGAAATATCGAAGCGGCTGTTCTTCAGAGTTTGAGCGAACTAGACATCACAGACATCGCAATGGATGACCTTGATGAAGTCGCAAGGCAAGAAAGTCTTTCCCCTCAAGCGTTGGATCGGCAGCGACTTTTGCAAACAGACGGCCTCATCGCACGAGACTTGTCGCTATGAGCGAGAGTGACAAAATTTGTCCAAGTGGTCCCTGCGATGTTGGGTCCTCGCTACTGGGCATTGTGAACGCCGATGGGAGAATCGGCTACGTGCGACCCCTGATACCTATTACTCCCAAATTCGTAGCCGCGGCAGCGAACTCGACTTCGAGTCCAACTAAACGTTACCGGTTTGCTACTCCTTGTGCTGAAGAAGCTTGCGCCCAATGGAGTTCTGAAAGATGCGGAGTTATAGATCGACTTGCAGCAACATTGTCCGACCGGGAAACTGATGCCAAGCAAGACCTACCCAACTGTGGCATCCGCAAGGATTGCCGCTGGTTTGCACAACGTGGTCGCATAGCCTGCGACATTTGCCCGCTTGTTATCACCGACAAGCGTTGATTGAAGAAGAGTGAATAGGAGAAATAAAATGAGCATGAAACAACCTGAAGCCAGGGAAACTAGCCCTCGGGTCCAGAAGTCGAATCTAACGGATGTGGGATTCTCACCTGAGGAAAAGAAGCAGATCGAGGATGCTGCTCTGCAGTTATTCGGCATAATAAATGCGGTTCGTGATGAACGTCCCATGCCCGAAGCCACGACCTGCACGGTCGAGCTCGGCTGGGATGGCGGTCCGGTCGCCAAAGTGTCTTGCACGTTCGACATTTAGGCATGTATGCCCACTGAAGATGAACTTGTCCAAGCACTGGATCTTGTTAGTCAGCCACCTGGTGCTCCGGCATTGCAGTCACTGAGCCGCTCGGAGTTGTTGGAGCTTCGCGCCATCAGGCGTTGGACGAAGGCACGCGGGATCGTGGGGTACGGCCTGGCAGAACGAGTGACCATGGGCCAGTCCGTTGACGGCGATCTGACTCTCAAGGTATACGTTTCGAAGAAGAAGACGAAGCGTCAACTACCTGTACGGGAGAGGGTCCCGCGCTTCGCAAGTCTCCCCGGCTTACAGACTGAAATTCCCTTGGATGTTGAAGAAATTGGCGACCAGCGGCTGCAGAACAACTACAGGATCCGCCCTCTCCGTCCCGGAAGCAGTATCGGGGTAGTAGGAGGGGAGACAGGAACCCTGGGTTGCCTCGTACGGCTGCTAAACCCATCCAATACGCTGATGCTGCTAAGCAATAACCATGTGCTAGCGGGTTCGGGAAGGCTTTCAAAAGGGGCGGTTATAGTGCAACCCGGACCCGACGACGGTGGCACCGTAACTGGCGATTCCGTCGGATCACTTTTCGAAACCGTCGCCTTTAATTTTGATCTGGGATTTAATAATCTGTGTGACGCCGCAGTCTGTATGGTTTCCAACGCTACAGAAACGAATCCGGCGATGCCAAACATTGCCCTTAGGAGTACAGCTGAAAAAGTCACTAGGGGGCAGCAAATCCAGAAGCATGGTCGTACAACTGGGCACACAACTGGTTCGGTGAAAGACGTCAACTATAGAACATTCATGAATTTTCCTAAGCCCAACGGAAGCAGCGGAAAGGCGGGGTTTCTAGATCAAGTTCTCTGCTCCAGGTACAGCAAGCCGGGTGATTCAGGCGCTCTGATCTGCGACATGAACGGATCGCCGGTCGGGCTGCATTGGTGTGGTTCCAACATCGTTAGTGTTTTCAGTCCTATTTCTTTTGTATTGGATGCATTGAAGATTGAAGAAATTATCACTGAGACGTAGATTGATGACTGAAATTCAGTCCGATGATTGTCTACAAGCTCTCGATGAGAATGCGAGCCTTATTAGTAGTGTGCCAAGCGTAGTCGGTATGGGAATAGGTAGTGACTCCTCGGGCCGCTGTTATATAGCTGTATATGTTTCGACGGCTTTAGGTGCGGCCCAGATACCGCCCTATTTTAGGGTAAAGCGAAAGGATAAGTCGATTGTTAGCATACCTGTTCATGTTTTTGAGCAGGGGGTTCTGGAGCCCGAAGATGGACTGCCGGAGAGTTCCCACTAATGTGAAAAGTAGCCAGGCATGGCTACGGCCGCGATATGCGGATAACCGACACGGTGTAAAGCTGTTGGCTGCCCGTCCTATCAGATGACAAGGCCCTCTCCCGCGTCGTCGATCTGATTGGCTTCAGATATTGCCGGTCGATACCCTCCGGGGGAGCGACTCCAAAGGAAATGCTCGAACACGGCGCGTTCGCGTTGAGCTGCACCCCGAGTGGGCGTGGAGGCGCGCCACGACGCGACACCACCCCAACCCGACGTCAGGCAGCGGCTCGAGAAGTTTCAGAGTTGCGCCGCTTTAAACCGCCGGACGTGAACGCGCCGGAGCGCGGGGCTACCGGATCTTCCGCCCTGCGGAGCGGGACCACGAAGTATTGCTCGACATCGACTTCGACTCGGTCGCCGAAGCCGGCGCATTCCTCGACATCCTGCGCACCAAGGTGTGGCCTTCCTCAGAGAAATCTCCGGCCAAGGTCTGCGAGGCCAAAACACACATCCTGGAGATGGTCGAGGCCCGGGAGTACTGACTATCCTCGGAAACATTGCTCCCCGGCCACATCCTGCAACTGAATCGTCTGCGGCACCGCGCTCTAAAAGGACGACGGTGCGCCGGAATGAAGTCCGCGCACATCTACTTCACCGGTGGCCCAGCCATCGGAAGTCAGCCCACCAATAGCGGTCTCCTACGTTCAGCCTTACATAACGTCCGCTATCGGCTTCGAACATTCACTCCTAGACCGACCAAAGAGCGCGGGATCTCATGAGAAGGCGGCCTGGCAACACTGCCGAGTATCGAGTTCGCCGAAGCGGGAACAACAGCGTGATGACGTGGGTTGCAGTCTCGTCAGAAAAAAGCACAGAAAAAACATCAGAAATGAGAATCACCTAAGTGGCAGCCGATTACGACGAAGTCCGTTCCGACATCAAAGAATCCCAGGACCGTCCTCTGGAGGCCTGCAGTCCGCGAATGCCCCAGATGCCCGCAGCGTTGTTAGCGAACTCGACGAGGCCGATGTCCTCGCTGAAGGTCTGACTCCGGGGGAGATACTGCCTGATCGCCCACTGGGTAAGCCCGGCGGTGCCGGGCTGTCGCTCCTGCTTCCGGTGTGGATTGGCTGTACTCCCAAAAAGGTTCCACGACACACCGCCGGCTGGATCACGGGCGTGGCGGCCGCGGCCGCCGCGCCATTTTTTCTGCCTTATCTTCTCTGCGCAGTCTTTGGCGCAATCGAGACTGGTCACACCGTGAAGATCGCGGCTTGGATTGAACCTCGGTCCTTGTCTTCCAGGATGGCTTCGACGGCGATATTGTCGTCTTCTACACGCCGTACGACTAGATCCACTACAAGCAGGTCCGGGACGTTCCAGAGATCTCCCGATGGCCGCAGGTGAAGGACCAGGGTTGCCGGTTGGACAGTGCCGCCGGGGAGTTGCTCATCTGCGGGGATTAAACCCTGATGGTTGCCGCCCGCCCCTGAGCGGCCTCTGGCTAGGTAAACCTGTTTCAAGGCGTCGGTGGCACCCGGCCGTCGACGTTTGCCCTGTTCAGGCCGCCTTTACTGTGTAACACTTCGTGACATGAACGATCCCAGAAGCCGGATTCTGCCACTCCTTCGCCAGGGTGAAAGGCTGCTGTGGGTGGGCCAACCGGACCCACGAGTTCGTTTTACCGGTGCGGATGCCTTTCTGATCCCGTTCAGTATTCTCTGGGGTGGCTTCGCCATCTTCTGGGAGTTCATGGCTGCCACCACGGCCGAGCAGCCCTTCTTTGTGCTCTGGGGCATCCCCTTCGTGCTGGTGGGCCTCTATTTCATCTTCGGCAGGTTCATCTACAAGAAGCGACGGAAGCTCCGCACAATCTATGGGCTCACCGATCGCCGGGCAATCGTCTGCACAGGAGACCGATCGGTTTCAGAGTCGCCCGTCAACGGGATGCCGACCAAGGTCGATCGATCCAAAGACGGGCGCCATGTCAGCGTTACTTTCGGGTCTCAAGGCGTGGCCGGTCTTTTCGGCATGGGAATGTACCAAAACACAGGCATGGACTTCTTCAGCCTTGGACTCGGGCAAACGGTGGCCTTCTACGACGTCGAGGACACCGGGGAACTGCTCAATGCCTTGGACCAAGCCAGAGTCAGCTGAGGTCAGGAGGGGGAACCCACGGCTGGGAACCCCTGGAGGAGCTTTTGGTCGAGAACGATCCGGACGTGACGGCCTGACTTCGGCCCGGGCTGCAATTACACACTCCCTGACATCTGGTGGCTGACCGTTTGGGCAGGGGGCTGAAGAGGCGTAGCGGAGGTAAGTGCCCGCCCTTAGACTCACGCCATGAGTAAGTGGTGGCGGGATCTGTCCCCGGGCCTCCGGGCGGCGATAGTAGGTGCCCTCGCCTTTGCCTTCTACACGGGCTGTCTCCTGCTCATCTTCCGGGACAGCCTCGACAGCGCCCTGGTGAGCGGGTTGTTCTACGCGCTTATTTTTGCCGGAGGCACCTACTTCACCAGAAACGCCTCCGTAGAACCGCGGCGAGGCTCGAAGAGCATGGTCAGTCGTTGATGTTCCTGCGGTACCCGAACTCGCCGCCGGGTTCTCTGAGCGGTATCTGGCAGATGGGCGTTGCCAACCCGGGGCCGGGCGGGATCGACTTCCAACCGGCGGTCTACGAAGAGCTGATACCCAGCGGCCGCAGCAAGTCACTCAATGGACTCCGGACCACCGACTTGCCGCCCCGTGCATCTAACCGCCACGACAACAAGCAGGCCGTGCCGTTCGGCTTCCAGATCATCACGCTGGACTCAGACGGCGGCCTCATCGAGATCGCCGTCAGCCCCGCGACGCTGCAGAGGATCCAGGACGCCGTCGAACCGGCACCGTCGTAGCCTCTTGCCATAAGATCCGCTCAAGCACCTTGCCGCGGGATGCGAGCCAGTGGTTCAGTTCACATTGCAGAGTGACGGGACGAAGAAGGTGTGGTTGACGGGCTGCTAGGAGCCTAAAATTATGGAAGGGTGGCGCAGGTTCACGACGCCGCCTACTCGGCAAGAAGGATTGCATCATGTTCAGGTCGCTGCTTTGCAGATTGAACCTAGGACACCACTGGTCAGCTGAAGTTGGCCAGGACGGGATGTTCCACCGGCACTGCACATACTGCGGGAAAGTTGATCGCCGCGACGCCTCATGGTCCGGGCACCTTGCAGATGGGGACCATCCCTCTAACCCTGAGGGTCGGACTTACCATCGCTAATCCGGCAAAACATGACAGGCTGGGGACCGCCGCCCCTGTCTTGCCGGTACTCGTGATGGTGCTGGCTGGCTGTACAACTGAGCCTTCTCCCTCGAATTCGCCCGGCACGCCAGTGCCAGCGACCGTTCATCTGGAAGAGTTTGCCCGCAACGCCATCGATGCTGAAGCGACAGCCGTTGTTTTCCATGTCCGATACGGCGCCGCTGAAGCATCGGAAGCCTATGGCGTGCGGGAGCTTGTCTCGAGCACTCCAATAAATCCGGGGGCTGATTGGGGGCCGTCTTCACCGTTTCGGTGCCGATTTTGCGCCCGGCCGTTATGCCCGATAACGGCCCTGTGGCCGTCGCCGTCGTGGTGTTCGCTACTCACAGGGTTAGGAGCTTGTCTGGGTCCTGCCGGGAGGCGTATGCGACTGGGATTCGAAGGACGTAGCAACCGTGGCCGTCATGAGGTGCTCCCGTGGCGGGTGGCGGGTGGCGGCAAGGGCGGCGAGGTCGCGGATAAGCCGCTGCACCTCGTATTCCCGGCTCGTTGATAGCGAAGATTGCCGTACCGGGCGCGGCCGAACCAAGGGATTCTTGGGCGGGGCAGGAACCGGAGCCTGCCCGCCACGTGATTCTTCTACCAACGGTGCGCTGCTCATGTTCATACGTCCCCCCGACGTAGTCATTTCTGCTGTCTGCCAGTCACTCTAGGAAGCCAAAGGGACAAAACGGAAGTACGTTTGTCCAACCTCGGGAACTATTGTGCGGATCTTGAGATTCAGCTCCGCTGACGCGTAGAGGCTCTTGATGCGGCTGTTGCGGCGACGGTTCCTCACCACACCACCGCGCGGAGCCCGCGCCGCACCCCAAGTCGCGACCCGGGGCTTCGGCCCAGCCTGCGTGATGACAGGTCAGCGGCCTGCAGCAGGGGACCGAGGACCTGGAACGAGGTCTTACCGCTTCCGCAGTGTCCCGGCCGCCCTCAACTTCGGGCGCAAATCTGATAGAGCCTTCACCTGCGAACCTTCCCGGGCCCCAGCCGGCGTTGCCGCGGCGTATGCCCGGTTGAGGGCCGTGCCCGTCGGAATGGCCTGTGCTCCCGGCCGCTGTCGGCTTCAGGGGGAGGGGGAGCCGAAGCCACCAACGACGACCCGCTTCGGCGTCGGCGAAACCTCAGAATGACGAAGGCCATCAAGCCAAGCCAGGCAAACGCGACACCGAACACCAGCATCACTGCGGGGATTGAATCCATGGCTTATTTTAGGGACGGGCCGCCGTGAATGGTTCCCTTGATTTTCAAGGGTTACTGACATGTAATTGCGGCGATCTCGCCGTTATCCCTTCATGATCTTCGCCCCGCACGCGACCCCACAGGGGCTCCTTGTCACGCATAGGATAAACCGATAATCCGTGCTTGAAAGCGGGCCGTGCGTCCAGAGGTCACGGCAGCCGGGTGCCGCCCCTCGGACGCCCTGGACGCCGACAAGGTGACGGTCCAGCCGCTATCGTCACCCCACCACTGTGTCGCCGTGCCGGTGGGCGACCCGCCATTCCCCGTCCTCGCGGCGGTAGGCCTGTGTGGCCCGCAGTACATAGCTGCGCGGCTCGCCGTCCACCGAGGCCGAGGTGTGTTCGAGGCCGGGGTGTAGGCCAGGTCGCCCACGACGTCGTAAGAAATAAACTCGAACCTGTACGACGTGCAGTCAGAGAACTGCTTGGCAAGGCCGGTGAACAACTGGTCGAGCTCCGGCTGCCCGAAGGCGTTGCGCCAGGCTCCAAGGACGCTCACCGGTTCGTTGCGGGACCAAATCGCGCGGCGCGGGCCGACGTCACCTTTGTGGATCGCCAGTTCGGCGTCGTACAGCGCGGTCCTTACCCAAGCAAGGAAATCGCTGCGATCGCATCTCCCGGGGAGAATTAGAATTTCTGGCCTTAGAACAGAAGCCCGTGCCGCTCGACCAGCGGCATTGTCGCCTCGAAGTCCACCTCGGCGCCGTACTCCGCCGCGAGGGCTGGAAGCGTGTCGGGGGAGTGTTCGCCGCCGGGATCTGCAAGCCGGCGGAACAGTGCCTCGACTCCGCCCGGAACGATGATCTCCAGCACGTGGAGTTCGTCGTCGCCAGCGTTCCAGAAGGTGTGCCAGCGTCCGCGAGGCTTAGCTACCATGTCGCCCGGTGTTGCCGTGATCTCAAGACCCTCCTCGATCACCCCTAGTGTTCCGGCCAGCACGAACGTGTATTCGTCTTCCCGGCTGTGCCGGTGCATCGGCGCTGCCAGCATCTTCGGGGCGAGCACGTGCTCGACCAGCGCAACCCTGCCTGAGGAAGCCGCGCTCTCAAGAAGGTATCGATCCTGGAACCCCGGTTCTCCGGTGACGTCGCCCTCGCCTGCGCGGACAACGTGCGGACCAGCTGGTGTGCCCATACCGCCATGATAGGACCGCGTCCTCCGTGTGGGTACGCATGAATCCCAGCAGGGTCTGCAGTATTAGTGCCACAACACCGGCAACCGAAATGTGATGATCGATGGGCGCTTGGGGTTACTTGCCGTTCAAGAATGACGACGCGCCTGGACTGGCTGGATGAACTTGAAACGGAAGGAACGGAAGTCGTCCGTGGGGCACTTGCCAAGCCGGGCAATGGTTACGTCGAGGCTCCGGAGGGCAGCATTGCCATCGCCGCCGCTAGCATCGCTGCAGCCTGCCAGGGCAACCCGTCACGGGACCTCCCGGAGAACGTCGCCGACTGGGTGACCGCCCATGGGGCAGAACTCACCCCCGAGGATGTCGAGCTCGCCCTGGAAGCTGTCGAACGGGTCGCGGGGGAGAAGTCCGAGCTGGCCGAGCTGTGGGACGACGCCGACGAACCCGAATGGCGCGAATCCCTCGAAGACCTCTCAGAGCGTCTGTGCACTGCCCTGGGGTAGCCTATCGGGGACTGCTTCTGCTCCGTGCAATGACAGTTGCGGACGCGGATACGGCAGGATGGCTTCATGACTGACGTTCACCTCAGGGGACACCTCGTGTGCCGTGACACTGACGAGGTGGCTCTCGTCGTGCAGTATCTTGGTCAGCACATTGAGCTCACATGTGCCGAACCCGGCTGCATCTCGTTCCGCGTGGCTCCTACCGATGACCCCCTGGTGTGGCAGGTCCAGGAACGGTTCCACGACGCCGGCGCCTTCAAAGCTCACCAGGAGCGGGTGGCGGGTAGTGACTGGGGACGAGCCACCAAAGGAATCGAACGCCGCTACACCATAGAAGGACTCTAAACCGGTCTCCGGTATGGCGTCCCTCGCGTGTCACCTCGCCCCACCAGGCGGCCAAGAGCTAGGTCTAGGCTGCCTCGACATCAGCGGCTTGGGTCCCTACATCCTGGTCAGTTCGCTGGGCTTCGGTCCTGGGTCGCCGCCGGTCTTTGGCTAGGGCAATCAACAAGGTCAGGACGGTGACCATCCAGGCAAGCCCCGTAAGGAACACCAGGCCGATCGCCACTAAGGGGTGCATGGCGAAAGTCTAAGACGGCACGGGCTTGGAGACCCGGACGCAACACCGGATACGGGAAAGGGTGCGCCCGTTCGCTGAGCGCACCCTTTTCGTTTTCACCTCGCACCGGATCCCCATCCGACTCCAACCATATTAAGGTCGCCCTTCGAAGTCTTGTGCTGGACAGTGCAGTGCTGTTTAGATGGGCGGCCTTCATTGCTTGGCAGCTGTGCCCATAGTGTCATTGGCTATGAGCAGCAAAGAAACCGTGGTTAGCCCAAATGAATCCCTTCAGCGGGTCGTAATCGTCCACGGGTACGAGGCCTCGCCGGATGCGAATTGGTTTCCTTGGCTTCAACGCAAACTGGAGGCCGAAGGCATAGACGTCGCGGTTGTTCCTCTCCCGGACCCGGACGATCCTGATACGGCAGCGTGGGAGAACGCCGTCAGCGCGGCGCTTGGCGTGCCGGACGCGGCAACGGCGGTGGTGGCCCATTCGCTGGGTGCAATCACTGCACTGCGGGTCCTCGCAGCCTTGCCCAATTGGTGGGAGCTGGGCGTCCTTATCTTGGTAGCGGGTTTCGTCGAACGGCTGGACGCGTTGCCGGAACTGGATCGCTACCTGGCAGCTGACGTTGACGTCGAACGGCTGGCAAGAAGCATCCGAACGCGAACAGTAATCCGCTCTGAGACGGACCCTTTTGTACCGCCGGCAGCATCTGATGACCTCGCCAGACGCCTCGACGCGCAGCTGCAGGTCCATACGGAAGCCGGGCATTTCATGGCAAAAGATGGGGTGACCAGGTTTCCAGCGGTGCTCGACATCTTGCGGTCGCGCTGACGGAGGGTCTATGGGCGATGACCTAGACGATGGCCCCGTCGTTGAGTTGGAGCCGGCGTACGCGGCGGGGGAGTCGCCGCGCCCAGAAGGCGATCATCAGCCCGGCGGTGGCGGCCCCACCAGCTGAATCCACGGCGAGCTCCGGGACTTTTCAGGGGTGGGAATGACAAAGGCCATCACGACGGCAACCACGGCCAGGAGGATCTCAGCGCCCGTCTGCAACGGCCGGGCACTGTACCCGGGGTAGGCCAAGCGGATGAGGGGAATGACCGGCAGCAGGAACAAGCCGAGGCTGAAGACCACCCAAATAATGTTGAAGTTGAAGATCGCCATGCCCGGCACCCGCACCCCCAGGAACGCCAGCACCTGCCCAACGCGGGGAGGGTTCCGGGAGTCCACCGGCTCAGCAGCAGACCCCACGCCGGCAGACCGAGCAAGCAGCCGCCCGCCCAGAAACCGAAGTCCAGAAGTGCCAGCGCAATGAGAAGGGCTCCGGGCAGTAGGAACGCCACGGCCTGCCGCAAGGTCGGGACCCTGCACGTCGGGCCGAAGATGCAGGCCCCGATCAGAAGGTACGCGGCACGTAGCCGGGCAGCAGCTCGATCACGGGCACCTGCGTCAGCCCGAACATCAGGAACGTCAGCGTGAGGACCATGACGCACACCGCGGCGAACGTCCAGGGATGGCGTTCCTGCGGGGTCATGACGGGAGCGAGGCCAGGATGTCGTAAGGCCACTCTTTGGTGAGCACCTCGTTCAGCTCATCATTAGTGCTGCTGACGCAGTAGGGGGTGTGATCGGGGTTCAGTACAGCGAGGTTCACAGGGACGGCGAACAGACCCCATGGCTGGATCCTGTTCGCAAGGTAGCCTGCGAGTTTCAGGTCCGTGTACTCCGGCGCGTTCCACACTCTGCATGCGTGCTGGCGGTCATCGGGGTGGATTGCGATCCAGACGCCGTACCGGAATTCGTGTCCGCCCTCCAGCTTGACCGGGAGCAGGGCGCGGACGAACGGGCTGATGCCCTGGATCTGCATGAGAGCTGCCTTGTTGGGATCCGGGTCGATCAACCAGCTGTCTTCGGCGCGGTGCTGCTCAGGGCTGTTCAGGACCGGGTCAGGGAGCCGGAACCGGACGTCCCTGTCATGCACACCAGCTCACAGCCCACACATCGCGCACGAGTGCGCTTTCGACGAGTCCATTCATCCCCCACTTGCTCTCCTCTGGAGGAGTCTACTTGCAGGGCATCGACTCAGAAGGAGGCGACGGCGGACATAATCATGATGCGGTGACTGGAGCCAGTTGACAGCCCTGCCGGGCGGGAGTAACACAGCCAGTGGCGGCCCAATCCTGCGCCGCCGCAGAACTGTGCACGCACTGTCGGCGGATTAAGGCCCCGGAGTCAATGACCAGGCTGGACCGCAGGGATAAAGCGGCACGCTTCAAAGGAGAAGCACCATGAGCGTTGCAATCATCCTTCACCGTGTGGCCGACTTTGACGCTTGGCGCGGAGTCTACGATTCTGTCGGGGACATGCAAAAGGACGGCGGGGTTACCCAGGAGTCCGTGCACCGGATGGTCGATGACCCGAACAATGTCCTCGTGATCCATCATTTTGACGACGTGGAAACAGCCAGGGCTTTCTTTGGCCGAGACGACTTGAGGGACGCCATGCAGCGCGGCGGCGTCCAGGGCGAACCGCGCGTTGAGCTGTTCGAGTAACCGCCAATCCCTGCCAGCCCACGTGCGGCTCTGATCCCTAGGGACTGAGGCGGCTGCGCGGGGTAGTCAATTCTGAGGCGGGAGAGTTCAGGATCCTGTCCTTCAGTCCGGACGACCAGGAACGAGGACGTGCTCTACCACGTCCTGCTGCTCATGCGCACCGGCCCTTTTATCAGCCCCGTCTCAGGCGTAGCGTCTATTCCGCCGGGGACCGTGGTAGCCGTCAGAGGAGCGGACATGGCTGGATGGAATGCAGAGACCGCGGCGGGACCCGTGGGGGCAGGGACCGTCACGCTGGTGGAAGGCTCAAGTTTCTGCATCTCGGCTGCCAACGGTGACATTAGCGCCGACCTTCCCCATGGTGTGTTCCACGAGGACACCCGCATCCTGTCCGCGTGGAGCATGAAGGTAAATGGCCAGCCCCTCGAGCCGCTGACCGCTGAGACGAAGGAAGCCTACCGGGCACTGTTCATCGGCCGGGTCCCCCGTGCGGACGGATATGCGGATAGCCCCCTGGTCGTGGAGCGCCTGCGCGAGGTGGCGGCCGGCGTGGTTGAGGAAGTTACCATCCGCAATTACTCCGGGGCCGTCGTCGTGTGCAGCATTTCCGTCGGCGTCGATTCGGACTTCGCCGACCTGTTTGAGGTGAAGGAGGCGAGGGTCCAGCGGCGTTGGGAGGTCGCCCACGGAGCCGACGGTGATTCATTGATCATCAGCGCGGCCTGGCAGGATGTGCGGAAGGCAGTCCTGGTCAGGGGTCGAGGCGCCGTCGCCACCGCCGGTGCGCTCACCTACCAGGCCGTGGTTCCCGGCTACGGCCAGTGGAAGACGCGGCTGAGCGTGGCACCGGCCGGGCAGCATGTCGTCTCGCGTCCGGAAGGTCACGGAATGTCAGCGAGCGACCGGCGGCACCAGGAATGGGTTACCAAGATTCCCAAAATCCAGATGACCAACCGGTCCATCGAACGGACGCTGCGGCGCAGCTACGATGACCTCGGCGCGCTGCGGATCGAGGACCCCGCCCATCCGGAGCGGATCGTGGTGGCCGCAGGAGCACCGTGGTTCATGACATTGTTCGGGCGTGACTCGCTCTGGGCTTCGGAAATGGCGCTGCCTGTGGACCCGTCCCTGGCTCTTGGCACCCTTCAGACCCTTGCTGACCGCCAGGGCAAGGTGGTGGACCCGATGAGTGAGGAGGAGCCCGGGAAAATCCTCCACGAGGTCCGGCTGGGAGTTTCCAGCGGCCTGGCCCTTGGCGGCAAATCGGTCTACTACGGCAGCGTGGACGCCACCCCGCAGTTCGTCATGACCCTGGCCTCCGTCAGCCGGTGGGGCTTCGCTAAGGACATCATCGCGGCCTTGCTGCCCAACGCGGACCGGGCGCTGGACTGGGTGCGGAACTACGGTGACAAGGATGGCGACGGCTTCGTTGAGTATTCCCGCCTGAACGAACAGGGCCTGCTCAATCAAGGCTGGAAGGACTCGTGGGACGGGATCAATTTCGCCGACGGCGCCCTCGCCAAGCCGCCCATCGCCCTCTGTGAGGTTCAGGCGCTGGTGTACAGCGCGCTGCTGTCCCGGGCATGGATGGCGTACGACGGCGGGAACGAACGTTTGGGTAGGCAGCTCACCGAAGAGGCGGCGGCGCTGAAGAAAAGGTTCAACGAGCAATTTTGGTTGCCGGAGCGTGGCTACTTCGCCGTGGCGCTGGACGGCATGAAGCGGCCGGTGGATGCCTGCGCCTCCAATATGGGCCAGTGCTTGTGGCACGGCATCGTTGATGATGACAAGGTGCCGCTGGTGGCCGAACGGCTGATGTCGCCCGAGATGTTCAGCGGATGGGGCATCCGGACCCTTGCCACGGACATGGGTGCCTACAACCCGGCAAGCTACCACAACGGGTCTGTTTGGCCACATGACAACGCCATCATCGCGGCGGGCCTCATGCGCTACGGCTTCGTGGAGGAGGCGCAGCGGATTGCCACCGCCCTGTTGGAAGCGGCCGAATACTCCAGCGGACGGCTCCCGGAACTGTTCTGCGGCTTCAGCCGGGAGCAGGTTGCCGAGCCGGTGCCGTACCCCACCGCTTGCTCACCCCAGGCATGGGCGGCCACAACCCCGATAATGCTGATCACCAGCCTGATGAGGTACGACGCCCATGTCTCGCGGGGCGGCTTCTGGATGAACCCTGCCCTGCCGGAATCCTTCGGGAACCTGCATATCACCAACGCGCCCCTGGCCGGCAGCCGGATGACCATCGACATCACCGGATCCGAAGCTTCCGTGCAGGGGTTGCCCGAGGGGCTGACGTTCCACCGTGAGCACCGGCCGTGGCTGACCGAGCTGATTTCGCAGGCCGGACTCGACGCCAACGATTAACGCATCAGCCGGCGTAGTCAGCACAGCGTTAATGTTGACCGTTCCAAGGCCGTGGCCGGTGCAGCTTCCGTCAGCGCAGACCAAGGTCGCTGTCAATGTACGAGCCTGGGCGGTCTAAGCTATCGTGCTCGCATTTGCAGCCACCATCCACCTGCAGCCGAACGGTCAATGGACTCGATGATTCAAGCCGGATGTCCACCGACTCCTTCCCGTTGGTGCTGACGCGGAGAATCGGTTGGTCGTTGCGATGGGTCATGTGAATACCTTTGCTGGTTCGTGGGGAGTGGGTGAGCCGCTGCGGCGCGGGCTGGGAAGCCGCATGCCATAGGGGCGGGGTGCTACTTACGGTGAACAGCTATTTACTGTCCCGGTCCGTATGCAAGGCCTCAACTGGGCCATGCGGTGCTCCGGGATCGGTTGGGCGGAGAAATTGTTTCATTGGCTTGCGTCCAGGGAAGGGGAAGCACAGGAACCTGCTCGCCGGACTGGACTCCGGCAGGGGGGACAGCCATAACGCCGTCGGCCCAAGCCAGTCCACGCATCATGCCCGGTCCCGTATGCGAGGAGGGGAAGGCCAGCCCCTCGATGAACGTGCAGGGAATCAGGCGCGTACGGCCGGGGCATGGATCAACGTCAGCGGCGGAGGTCACGTGTCCCACGTCGCTCAGGGTCCTGCCACCGAGCGCCTCGAGCAGCGGCGTGCCCATAGTGATGAGGGCCATCATTGCTGCCAATGGATTACCGGGCAGCCCGACGACGAAGCGGCCGTCCGGGAGTCCGGCCAGGACAGCCGGGTGGCCCGGCCTCATGGCGACGCCATCCAGCAGCAGCCGGCCACCGAGGGCTCTGATGGCGGCGCGAAAATGGTCCGTCGCGGAACAGCCGGTTCCGCCAGTGGTGATTGTCACGTCCGGCTTCCGCCCGGCGAACGCCTCTGATCCGTCAAGGGCGGCGAGCCATTCGGGGTAGGAATCCCCGATCCGCAGGGAACCGGAAGGTGTGCCCCCCAGAAGGGAAATGACCGTCCCCAGCTGCGGGCCGAAAGTATCCCTGACCTGTCCTGGTTCCGGAACGCCTGATGTGACAACCTCGGAACCGGTCAAGACGATGCCGACCACCGGTTTGGCCTGAACCTGCAGGTTGTCGTGGCCCGCGACGGCGGCAAGGGCAATGTGGCCCGGGTTCAGTGTTGTGCCGGCGGGAATCAGCAGTTCGCCGGCTGCAGCTTCTTCGCCTGCAGGCCGGATGTGCTGGGCCGGACCGGGTTCACCTTTCTTTGCGGTGTCATTGAGGTGCAGGCGAAGGCTGCCGTCAGCGTCGTGGCGGATCTGGCCGCTTTCCTTGCGGAGTATCGACTGGGCACCGGCAGGTACCAGTCCGCCGGTGACGATGACGCCGGCCCTCCCCGGGAGGAGGAAGGGTTCGCGGTGGCCAAGGGTCCATGGACCGCCGCCACTGATGGCCCAGCCATCCATGGCGGAGGAGTCGTAATGGGGGAGCTTTTGCAGGGCTGCGACGTCGCGGGTCAGGATGTGGCCTGCTGCCAACGCGAGCGGAACCTCCACGGGCGCGAGCGGGGCCGCGCAATCGAAAGCCATCTGCCGGGCTTCGGGCCAGGTGGGCGAAGGCTGGCGGGAGGGTCGCCTTGCAGGGAGCAACTCCGACGTGCTGCCGCTTCCGGCGGTTTCTTGGGTGAGCAACGGTGCCCCCTTTCTTAGCTGGTGCTTGAAGAGCGCAGGTCCGGGGACCGTGAGAGTTGCACCAGGTGGTGTCTGCCTCACAGTCCCCGGCCCCGTCAGCCGGGGTCCTATGCCTTGACGTAGCCGTTAGGGTTCAGCACGAACTTTGTTGCCGAACCGGCGTCGAATTCGGCGTAGCCGCGCGGTGCATCCTCAAGCGCGATCGCCGTGGCGTTTACTGCCTTGGCGATTTGGACCTTGTCATGCAGTATGGCCATCATCAGTTGCCGGTTGTACGACATGACGGGGCACTGGCCGGTGGTGAAGGACAGGGACTTTGCCCACCCTGTGCCCAACGACAGCGAAAGCGAGCCGTGCCTGGCGGCCTCGTCGATTCCACCGGGGTCGCCGGTAACGTACAGGCCGGGGATACCAAGGGCCCCACCTGCCGCGGTGATGTCCATGAGGGAATTTAGTACGGTGGCCGGGGATTCGTGGGATGCGTCCTTGCCGTGCCCGCGGGCTTCGAACCCCACAGCATCGACGCCGCAATCCACCTCGGGCACTCCAAGGATCTGCTCGATCTGGTCTTTCGGATCTCCGTTGGAGACGTTCACCGTTTCGCACCCGAAGGAGCGGGCCTGCTTTAGGCGGTCCTCGTTCATGTCACCGACGATCACGACGGCGGCACCAAGCAGCTGCGCGCCGACGGCGGCCGCGAGTCCCACCGGGCCGGCACCGGCTATATAAACGGTGGATCCGACGCCGACTCCGGCGGTGACGGCGCCGTGGAACCCGGTGGGAAATATGTCGGAGAGCATGGTCAGGTCCATGATCTTTTCCAGGGCCTGATCGCGGTCCGGGAATCTGAGCAGGTTCCAGTCGGCGTAGGGGACCAGCACGTATTCTGCTTGGCCACCCACCCAGCCGCCCATGTCCACATAGCCGTAGGCGCTGCCCGGCCGGTCCGGGTTGACGTTCAGGCAGATGCCGGTTTTGCGCTCCTTGCAGTTCCGGCAACGGCCACAGGAGATGTTGAAGGGTACAGAGACGATGTCTCCCACCTTGATGAACTCCACGTCCGGTCCGACTTCCACAACTTCGCCGGTGATTTCATGGCCAAGGACGAGGTCCTTTGGTGCAGTGGTACGTCCGCGGACCATGTGCTGGTCCGAGCCGCAGATGTTGGTGGTCACTGTGCGCAGGATCGCACCGTGGGGTACTTTCCGGCCTACGTTGGCCGGATTGACGCCGGGCCCGTCTTTGAGTTCGAACGTTGGGTAGTCGGTGTCGATAATTTCGACGACACCGGGTTCTTTGTAGGCGACTGCTCTGTTTCCTGACATTGTCACTCCTTTGGCTGCGGGGATGGTGCTGGAATTTTGGTGGCAGGCCTGCCATGTCGGGTTGCCGTGCACTGGGCCGCCCCGTCGCCCGAAAGCGGTGCTTCGATGAGGATGCCTCCCCAGGTTCCAGGCCACCGGAGCACCATTCACGGGAACGGGACAGTTCGTGTTTTACGAGGACGAAGGCTGTCAGTGATGCCGTTCCCGGTGGCGTAATTTGAGGGGCACGTTCACTGACGCGGTCATGGGTTTCCTCCCGAGACTTGGGTAGCAGGCGTGGCGTTGGCCACGGGTGCGGGGGTGCTAACGGCAGGGCCGAAGAACTTGTATTGACGAGACTAGGGTCACAAGAGCTGCAACAAAAGCGCAAGATTTTGAAGATAACTGTGCAGAATGCATGCATGATCGATGCCTGGCTCATCACAATCCGCGTTCGCCCGCTGCGGCACCACTCGAGCCCCGAACTGATAGCGCGTGAAATCCGCGGTGGCTGGTTGCAGCTTGTGCGGTCAGGGTTTGGCAGCCGTGTAGTGGGTGAGCACACACAGCCAGCGGCCGTCCCGCTTGACGAAAACGTCCGTAGTCCACTCGTCTGCGTGGCTCTGGTGGCCGAGATAGTTTGTGGTGCTCGTGATGCGGCTCGTCAAGATGGCGGTCTCTCCCATGACGCGTATCCGGGCCCTGCCCACGATGTCCATTGCCGAATGAGTCAGATCACCGGACGCGACCAGGGCGAGGAACTTCTCTCCCGGGGAGATGCCCGTGTCAGAAACGATGACCCAGTCGGTGGTGACGAAGGCGGCAATGCGCCCGGCGTCGTTACTGACAATTGCCTCCGCCCAGACGTTGGCGTGGGCCAGCAACTCCGCCTCGGGTGCTTGGGGTGGAGGCGGCGACGCAGGGTCCGGGCTGGGCGGGTCTTTCGCCATAAGGTAGTGTCGCAGGCGCTTGAAGCCTAGGGAAGGTGTCCAGCTGATGGTCAGGATCTCCTGCCTTCAAACCAGGGGCGCAGCTTATGGGGCGCGTGGTTGCAAGAGCCCCCGACGCGGGAACAATGACGCGGTGGTGTGCGTTGCTATCTCATCAGCAAGCGAATCCGCAAAAACGTTAGAAATGGGTATCACCTAAGTGGCAACCGATTACGATGAAGTCCGCTCCGACGTCAAGGAGTCCCAGGACCGTTCTTTGGAGGCTTTGCAGTCTGCAAACGCCCCTGATGCCCGCAGCGTCGTCACCGAGCTGGAGCAAGCTGATGCCCTTGACGAGGGACTGACCCCCGGCGGAGAAATCGTCTCCGAAGAGCTCATCGTTCAGGTCATCCCTCAGGGCAAGGACGAGTTCACCTGCTCTTCCTGCTTCCTGGTCCGGCACCGATCCCAGCTCGCGCGTGAGAGCAACGGCCATTCTTACTGCACAGAATGCGAAGGGTGAGTCAAGCCCAGCCTTGGCCTGAGACATTCCGCCCAAAACAATAGCGCCATTCCACTTCCAGCCGCAGGCTTGAACAACCGCCGGCAATCGGCACGTGCCTGAGGGGCGCTGCGTTTGTCACTGCGGGGCACGGTGAGGGTCGAGGAGTTGGGAGCAGAAGACGTCGCCCAGCCAGTGCTCATACTCTTCGTCGGTCCAGCCGCGGTTCGGGACCAGGAGTTGCCACATATTCGGGTGGTTAAGGGCCCAAAGGATGTCGGTTGCGCGTGAGACGTTCAGGAATGGGGCGAGGGACCCGCCGGCATGAAGTTGCTCGATAATGGCGTGTTGCACATCGAGGAGTTTTGCTTCGATGCTTGCCCAGAGGTCGGCGATCTCGGAGTCTGCGGACGCGGCGGTGCGGATCATTTCCAGTAACGCTCCGGACCGGGCTTTGACCCGGCGTGCCTGCGCGGCGACCAGGCGGAGCTTTCGTTCCGGATCAGGTTCCTTGACCACGGCTTGGTACCAGTCCCGTTCCAGGACCGGCAGCCTTGCTTCTTCGGCGCCGAGCCTGGTGTCCCACAGGGTGCGCACCAGCGAGGCCTTGGTGTCGAAGTGGACGTATATCGTCTTCAGTGCCACCCCAGCTTCTTTGGCAATGGAGGGCATCGGTGTTGCGGGGTAGCCCTGGCGCTCAAAGAGCCGTTGGGCAGCGTCGAGGATCGCCTTGCGCGTCGCCTCAGCCTGCTCCCGGCGGCGGGGTGAGACGTACGTTCGACTCTTGACCATTGTTCCCATACGAGTAGAATACCAACGTAATGATTACATTGCTCGGGTAATGAATATTCGGCAGCTGTATGGGAAGGATCAGGGCTAATGGCAACGCTGCGAATTGAGCTTCAGGTTCGTGATTATGAGCTGTGGAGGAGCGCCTTCGAAAAAGACGCCGCTGGACGTGAGCGCTCAGGAGCGCGGCGTTACCGAATCTTCCGCCCCGCAGGGCAGGACCATGAAGTGATGCTGGACATTGACTTCAACTCGGCGGCCGAAGCCGGCGCATTCCTCGACGCGCTGCGCACCAAGGTGTGGCCGTCCCCCGAGAAGGCTCCAGCCAAGACGGGCGAGGCCAAGGCACACATCCTGGAGATGGTCGAGGCCCGAGAGTACTGACGGGTTCCACAAGCCACCGCATCTGCAAAACGCCTTCCTATCACTGGCCGCGGCATGCCCTACCCGGACAGCGAAGGTATGCAGGCAAAGGCTCCCGTCTTCAGTTCTCCCACGGAAGCAGGACAGGAAGCCCCCCGCGCTGAAGCTCGAATTGCGGGGGGCTTCCTGTCGTTCAACCATTCGGGGTGGTGGTGCTCAGGCCAATTTCCTCCTGATGAGGGCTGAGGCCTGGTCCACCAGAACGATCAGCACAAGCACCACGATGATGTGCGTCAGCATGGTGTCGAACTGGAAGGACTTGATGGCCTGGTTGATGAGCAGGCCCACGCCGCCGGCGCCCACCAGACCCAGTACCAGGGAGGATCTTACGTTGACGTCGAAACGGTAGAGGAGGAGTCCCACAAACTGGGGGACAACCAGCGGGATGGTGGCGTGGAACGTCTGCTGCAGCCTGGACGCACCCGCGGTGGCCAGTGCTTGGACCGGCCCCTGATCGCTCTCCTCCATCGCTTCGGCCCAGAGCTTCCCCATCACTCCGGTGTTGTGGCAGATGAGGGCCAGGACTCCGGCGAAGGGGCCCAGACCTACCGCGGTGACGAAGATCAGGGCGAATACGACGTCGGGGACAGCGCGGAAGAAGGACAGCACGGCACGGGCCGACTGGTAGGCAAGCGGATGCGGCGTGCTGGTGGTTGACGCCAGCACGGCGAGAAGCAGTGCTGTGGGGACGGAGAGCGTGGTGCCCAGCAGGCCGATCCAGAGCGTGACGAGGGTGGCCTCGAGGCTGGGCTTCAGGACCCGTTCCCAATCCAAGTCAGGAGGGAAAGCCTCGGCAACGAATTTGCCCATGCCCTGGGCTCCATCAACCAGCAGCGCGGGCTGGAATTCCGTGCTGTCCAGCGCCACGAGGTGCGCCACCACAAGGACCGCGAGGGCGGCGGCCGTCAGTCCGGATCCGGCCCACTTTCGCTGGGCCTGAGGCACTGGCAGGGACCGGGCGGCCTTCACAGCGGTATGTCCCTGGAAGCGGTGTGGGGCGCCACTCATGCTGCCACCCTGTCCGGAGCGTACAGCGTGTCCAGTAGGTCCTCGGTCAGGGCGGCAGGGCCGCCGTCGAACGCTATTTTGCCCTCGAGCAGCCCGACGGCTCGGTCCGCGTGGCGGAGGGCGAGGTCCGGCTGGTGCAGCACCGCCGCCACGGCCAGGTCCTCTGCGTGGGCCAGTTCGGCCAGCAGTGCCATGACCTGCTCTGCAGCATGGGGGTCCAAGGCGGACACGGGTTCGTCGGCCAGGAGCACGGATGCGCGCTGGCACAGGGCCCTGGCCACCGCCACGCGCTGCTGCTGGCCGCCGGACAGCCTGCCGGCGCGTTCCAAGGCAATCTTCGCGAGGCCCACGCGGTCCAGGCATGCCATCGCCTCCTCCTTGAGTTCCTTCGAGAAGAAGGCCGGGCTGACCGAAGCCAGGCCCCGCAGGCGCAGGAGGCCGCCGGTACACACGTTCTCCAGGGCAGTACGCCGCGGCACCAGATGTATTTTTTGGAACACCATGGCCGCCTTGCTCCGGGCACGCACCTGCGCCGAGGCATGCAGGTGGCCGAGGTCCTGGCCGTGCAGCCGGATGGTGCCGGCGTCAGGCTGCGCCAGCCCCATGACGCATTTTAGGGTGGTGGACTTTCCGGAACCATTGGCGCCCAGGAAAGCCACCAGTTCGCCGGGGCGGACCGCAAAATCCACGCCGTTCAAAACCGTCTTGCCGGCGTAGGACTTCACCAGGCCTGTGACCTCGACGGCGGTCACAGGTCTTCCTCGGTAAGCCCCATCGTTGCCGCGAGGTCGAAGAGCGGCTGGTAGGTTTCCTTGGTTACGGCCAGGAGCGGACCAGGAGGGGTGACGTCCAGGAAGGTGCCTACCTCGGCGATGGCCCCGGCAGGCAGGTCGAGCAGGGCATCGCGTACGGCTTCCTTGAGGGCGGGATCGGCGCTGCCGCGGATAGTGATGGGATCGTTCGGGATCGCTTCCGAGGTCCATACCTGCCGGAAGTCCTCGGCTTTGAACGTCCCGGCTGCCGTAGCCGAAGCGACGGTCTGGGAATTGATCTGGGCGGCATCCACGGTGCCGTTGGTCAGAGCCAGGAGTGCTTCCGGGTGGCCGCCGGCGTAGCTGATGTTGAGGTTGGATTCGGCGACGCCTGCCTTCTTAAGTCCGTAGCGCGGGAGGACATCCCCGGAGGTGGAGCCCACGCCGCCGAGGGCGATGTCCCTGCCCCGGAGGTCTTCGATGGATTGGACGTCCGAGTCCTTGGCCACCCAAATGCCGGCTGTGTAGGAGCTCAGTTGTCCGTCCGCGGTGCCGAAGGAGGCCACCGGTTCGGCGCCGGCCTTGCTGCTGGCGAAGACGTAGCCCATGGGGCCGAACTGCCCGATGTCCAGGCGGTTGTTGGCCATGGCCAGCACCTCGGCCGAATAGTCCTCCACCACCTGGACTTCCACCTCGCAGCCGAGCTTCCGTTCCATGGCCTCGGCGAGGACACGGTACGCCGGCTCAAGCTTGATCGGGTCCTCGTACGGTTCGATGCCGAACCTGATGGGCCCGTCCGAGCAGTAGGCAGGGGTGTTGGCTGAGGCGCTCTCCACGGGAGCGCCGGTGCAGGCGGAAAGTCCGACGGCGGCGAGCAGCACGGCGGGAAGCAGTGCCAGGTAGCGGGTTTTCATGGTGATCCTTTGATAGGGTCCGGAACGTTGGGGGAAGTTGGGGCGGGAGTGCTAGAGGAGGGCTGCGGTGTTCCGTTCGGCCAGGCCGAAGGAGACTGTCATGCCGATGCCCGCGGTGACGGAGGCGACGGTGACGGCCGGTGCCACTTCGGCGAGCAGCAGCGGGCCAACGTCGCTGGAGGCGTAGATGCCCTGCCACCGTTCCTTTACAGTGAGGCTTTCCAGGCCGAGCACGTCCTGGATCCTGTCCAGAAGGACGTCTGTGGTGGGCTCCTGCAGGAACGGGGCGGCCGACTTGCCGTAGTGGTGCGAGTCACCCACGAGCAGGGTGCCGTCCGGGCGCTGGGTGAACATCACGTTGGCGCCGATTTCCAGCAGCGCGGGATCGTTTGCCTGTACTTCCGCCAGAAGGGCCGGGGCTGAGGGGAGTTCGGTAAAGGCCCCGTACCTCAGCATGGAGGTGGCGGTCAGGACGGCGGGTTGGAGGTCGAGCCCGGCCGGCCGTTCGGCAGACGCCATGTGGAGGGTGCACCGCTCAATCCGGTGACGTTCGGCGAGTGCCGGGAACAGGACGTCCACGTCGTGGCCGACGCACACAAACACGCGGTCTGCTTCCACCACGCCACGGCTGGTCTGTACCCGTGCTGCGCGGGTGGAGCCGGCGGTAAAGCCAAGTGCTGTGGTGTTCCAGTGCACCGAGACATCCCCGCGGGAGTCCAGCCAGGCGGCGAGGGTGGAAACGGTGGTGCGGGGATCCACCCGGAGGTCGTCGCGCAGCCAGGCGCCGCCGGCCAGGCTGGAGGGGGATTCCTCGTCCTCCGGCTGGCGTCCGAGCCGGGCCAGCGTTTCTTCAGTGCTGAGCAGGACGATCTGTCCCGGCTCCCGGGATTCTGCGAGCTCGTGGAGCACACGGAGTTCGGTTGCCGTCCGGGCTGCCACCACGGCGCCGGCCTCGCTGGACCAGAATCCGGCACGGGCCGAGAAATCCAGCCAGTGCTTTCTGCCGGTCATGGCCAGTTGGTAAAGTTCGCCGGTTTGGGCGGTGACGCAGCAGTGCCCGAAGTTGCGGATGGAGGCGCCGACGGCGTGATGGTCACGGTCGACGACCGCAACGGAGAGGCCTCGGTCTGCGGTGAGGGCGGCGTGGGCAAGGCCTACAATTCCGGCCCCCACCACCAGGACGTCTACGGCGGAAGGAAGGCCTGTTACGGATTCGGCGGGAAGATTCGGGGTAGTCACAGCATTGATATTGGCTACCCCTTTTGCGGGGATCAAGCTCAAACGGCACTTGTCTGAACAAGTTAAGAATCTATTCACCATGGTTGGTGCGAGTTAAGATGATGTTCACCTATTGGAATGAAAAACAGGCGGTTTAGGGCATCGCTACTTGTATGATCAAGTTATGGCCGTATCCGAACTTCAGCCCCTGCACCAGCGCCTGACCGTCGAACTCCGGGGCCGCATCACCTCCGGCGCGTGGCCCGAGGGGTTCCAGATTCCCAGCGAGGCGGAACTCTGCCGGGAGTTCGAAGCCTCGCGCGGGACAGTGCGCCAGGCGCTCTCGGCGCTGCGCAAGGAAGGCCTCATTCTGGGCGGCCGCGGCAGGCAGCCGGTGGCCGGCCGGGCGGCACTGTCGCAGCCTTTCACCACCTTCATGTCGTTCACCGAATGGGCGGGATCCATCGGCAGGATCCCCGGGCAGCAGACCAGGGAAATCGCCCGGCGGCCGGCATCAGCCGAAGTCGCCACCCAGCTTGGCATCCAAAGCGGGGAGCCCGTCGTTGATGTCCTGCGCCTCCGCCTCCTGGGGGACGTCCCGGCCATGGTGGAGCGCACCAGTTTTATCCTCAGCGCCGGGAAACTCCTGTTTGGCTTCGATACGGACAGCGGCTCGATCTTCAGCTACTTGAAGAGCAGCGGAGTGGACCTCAGCCGCGGCCGCCACACCATAGACGCCGTCGCCGCCGATGCCCTGGATGCTGAACTCCTCGGCGTCGAGCCCGGTTCGCCGCTCCTGCGGGAGAGGCGGCTGACCTCCTCCGCCGCCGGAAAACCCATCGAGTACTCGGATGACCGGTACATTCCGGGCCTTACCAACTTCACCATTGAAAACACCAGCGAGCACCGTGCCAACCTGGTGCGCATGCCTACTACTGCCTAAGGACCATTCATGATTGAACTTGTCGCCCTGGACATGGCCGGAACCACTATCGACGAGCATGGGGACGTTTACCGCGCCCTGGAACAATCCGTCCGGGAAACCGGCGCGGACGTAACGCCGGAAAACCTGCAGGCCTGGATGGGTGCGGACAAGGCTGAGGCCATCGCTGCCCTTATGGATTTGGGCGGTGTCGCCGCCGATCCCGCACTCGTGGGGCGCACCTTTGTCCGGTTCCAGGAGATCCTCGCAGTACTTTACGCGGCGAACGCTCCGGTTCCGCTCGACGGCGTCGAGGAGGCCCTGACGACGCTCAAATCAGCCGGGGTGAAGGTCGCCCTCACCACAGGGTTTTCGCGCGACGTTGCTGAGCCGCTCCTTGCCACGCTGGGATGGAAAGTGGGCGACGGCGAGCTGCTGGACGCCGTCGTCACTTCCGATGAGGTTCCGCGTGGACGGCCCGCACCCCACATGATCCACCGCGCCATGGAACGCACTGGGGTCCTGCGCGTGTCCGCTGTCCTGGCTGCCGGGGACACCGTCAACGATCTGCTGGCGGCGGCCAATGCCGGGGTGACCGGCGTCGGTGTCCTCAGCGGAAAGCTCGGGGCCGAAGTACTGCGGTCCCACCCGCACCACGCCATTCTCGATGGCGTGAAGGATCTTCCCGCGCTGGTGGGTGCCTTGAGGGAGGCCGGAGACGCGACTGGTAACCCTCGAGGGTTGGCGGGACTATCGGTCGGGCGTGTGGTGGGTTCTCTCGCGGTGTAGCCGGTTCCATGCGCTTCGTTCTACCAGAATCGGTATGTAGCCGCGGATTCGCGCACGGTTCAGGGTGTGGAATTCGTCAGCGACGATGCCCTCGATGTGGGCTCGTGGGGTTTCCGGGTAGCTTGCGGCAAGCCGTTCAACAACGCGCAGCACGAGGGGTTCTTTTGGGTCGTCGCTCATCCCCAAAAGTGTGGACTTCGCAGTTCTTGGCGTCAAGGGATGTTCCATGCTCTTCCCTGCAGGACAGCCGGATTCCCTTGGTGGGTGTGGTGCTCGGGGCGCTACCTCTATTGATGCCGGCCCAGGGCATTTTTTGGTTTGCTGTCCTCGGAAGCAACCGGGGCGTGCGCGGATTGTCGGTAGCCCGTCGGGCTGACGCCGTAGATCCTGGAAAATGCGGCGCTAAATGCAAAGGCATTGCTGTAGCCGACCTCCGTGGCGATGACGGCCGTGGTTGCGGAGCTGGAAGCGAGTCGGTCTGCGGCCAGGGCCAGGCGCCAGGCGGTGAGGTAGGCCATGGGCGGCTGCCCGACGACGGCGCTAAACCGGGCGGCCATGGTGGCCCGGGAGACGTGTGCCCGCCGGGCAAGTTCAGCGATGGTCCACGGCGCAGCCGGTTCCTCGTGCAGGTGGGCCAAGGCCTGGGCAACGACGGGGTCGCTGGTACCCGCGGCCCAGCTGGGGAGCATACCCTCGGCCCGACGCGCACTCACGCGCACCAGGTGGAGCAAGAGGAGGTCGAGGACCCGGTCGAGGGCGCTTTCCTGCCCCAAGTCCTTGTGCGTGAGTTCGTGGTGGAGCATCTTCAGCAAGACCGGGCCGGCCTCTTCTTCGTTGAACACGGCCAGCATGGGGAGGGCTGAGGTAGCCAACTGGCCGGCAGCGGCCGCCGTTGGGTAAGTGGCGATCAGCAGGACTGTTTCCCCATCCGGGCTGTTGCCCCAGGTCCGCACGCCTTGGGACATGGTCAGTTCCAGGTGTTCACCCGCCGGGGTGCGGCAGGACTGGCCGGGGTCGATCACCACGGTCGGCGTTCGGCCCGGCGCGTCCGCGACCATGTAAGGGGCGGGGCCACGGACAGTTGCTGCCTCTCCTGGGCGCAGGGCCTGCGGAGGGATCCCCTGCGGCAATCCAGGCTTGCCCGCGTACTGCCACGATCACTGTCAGGGCGGCCTCGTCCCGGACATCGATAGCAAACGGCGGGTCCATGACCACCCGCAGGGTGAACGCGGACTGTGCCCGAGGCCCGGTGAGGAACTGCGACAAGGGGTCCATGCTACGAATCATAGACCCCGACATATCTCTGGTAGACCATAAGACATTCAGCGTCCAACAGGTGTGCGGCAGTCTGAGGTTATGACCCAAATGAATGCATCCGCCCCTGTCCTTGTCACCGGTGGAAGCGGCCGTACTGGCGCGCGGCTGGTCCGACGATTAAGAGACCGCCGCGTGGCCGTGCGGATAGGCTCCCGGCGCGCCGCCATTCCTTTTGACTGGCACGATTCCACCACATGGCGGCCGGCACTGGAGGGGATCCGGGCAAGCTACCTCTGTTACAGCCCGGACCTGGCGTTCCCGGGGGCATCCGAGGTAATCGCCGAATTCTCAGCAGCTGCCGCAGATGCCGGCGTTCGACGGCTTGTACTGCTGTCCGGCCGCGGCGAGGACGGCGCGCAGGCTGCCGAGGAGTCAGTACGGACATGCGGGTTGGAATGGTCTGTTCTGCGCTGCTCCTGGTTCGCCCAAAACTTCAGCGAACACTTCCTGCTCGGGCCGGTCCGACGGGGCAGGCTGCTGTTGCCGGCGGACGGAGACGTGGCCGAACCATTCCTGGACCTGGATGACCTTGCCGACGTCGCAGCAGGCTGCCTCACAGGTGACCGCCACGTTGGACGGCTGCTGGAACTGACCGGTCCGCGGCTGCTCACCCTTCACGACGTCGCTGCCGAACTTTCGGCCGCCGCAGGCCGACGGATTGAATTCGTGCCCAGCACCGTGGAGGAATTCGCGGCCGATCTGGGCCAAGACGGCGTTCCTGGCGAAGTAGCCCTGCCATTGGCCGGACTTTTCACAGAGATCCTCGACGGTCGGAACGCCTCTACGACAGCTGATCTGGCCCGGGTCTTGAACCGGCGCCCCACCGATTTCCGTGTCTACGCAACCCGTGCCGCCAGTTCCGGGGTCTGGGCCGCACCCGCGAGCGCGGGAATCCGGTGAGCGGGTGGTTGCCGGTGGTTGCCGGTACTGGGTCGGCAGTGGCAGGGGGTTTCTACCTGGCCTTCTCCGCAGCGGTTATGCCCGCCCTTCGCCGTCGGCCGGCGAAGGAAGCCATAGCGACCATGATCGCCATCAACAAACTGGCTGTGCGGCCTCCGTTCATGATCCTGTTTTTCGGCACCGCTGCCGCTTGCGGAGCGGTCGCGGTCATCGCCGCCACCGATCCGCTGACCCGGTCCCCGATACGAGTCGCGGGAGCCGCAGCATATCTGGCAGGCTGGGCCTCCACCATGCTGGTGAATGTGCCACTGAACAACAGCCTGTCCGTTGATGGCGGTTCCTACCCCGACCTGCAATGGAGCCGGTTCCAGCGAACCTGGACCCGGGCCAACCTGATCCGCTGTGGGCTTTCAATTGCGGGCGCAGCGGGACTCTTATTCCCGCTGCGGGTCCCAGGCCCGCCTTAGGAAGTCCAGGATTGCCAAGCCGATGGCAACGGCGATGCCCGCGAGGGCGCCCAGAATGGGCACCTCCAGGAATGCCGCGAGCATCACCAACGATTCACTGCGGCTCATGCTGATGAGCCGTCGCATTCCGGCCGGGTCGGCTATTGCAGCGGCCGCGGCAATAACGATAGCGGCAAGGGTTGTCGCTGGCAGGAACTCGGTGGCTCCGGGTGCCAAGAGCATGATCAGGTCAGGACAGGCGCCGGAAGTCCCCTGGCCGGATCTGGACGAGGATGGGCAGGGCCAGCTGAATGGGTATGGCTCCGATCGGCTCGTCGAGCAGGTCGTTGACCGACGTTTGTCCCTCCAACTCTCCTGACGTAGACCTTTCCATGATCTTGACCCTAGGCGTGAGTTACCGCCGGTGATGCCTTAGACACGCGGCAGGGTAACCGCGGCCGAGCCATTACCCTGTTCGCCGTGCTCGTCGAGGTCGAAGTCCAGGTCCAGGTCTTCGGCTGAGTGCAGTTGCCGCCAGGTAGAACCTGCCCGTGCGGTGGGCAGGGTGGAGGCGATGGGCATCCTGTCCACGGCGGTGAGCTGATCGAGGTCCAGCCGGGTCAGGGCAGCGATGTCGCGGATGGGGACCTGGAAGGTGCGGAATGGGCCCAGCGGGGGAGCGTCACCGATGACGCCAGGCCTTGGGACATCCGGGAGGCCGGCCAGTTGGGGAGTCTGGTCCACAACGTAGCCGGTGGCAGCCAGCTGTCCTTGGTACAGGAAAGCGGCGACCTTGAAGAACTGCAGCGGGATCTCCACGCCCCGGTACACCGGGTCAACATCGCTGAAGACGGGGCCGGTGAATACGATGAGCCGGCGGCGGTGGTCCGTGGCGTTCTGCAAGAGGTATGACTCCAAGCCCAGCCAAAGCTCGAGCCCCTGGTTGAACTGCGCGGCCTGGGGAGCTGCGTTCGTGTAGTGGAAGGTGTCCTCGTTGGCCTGCGCCGCCTCAGCCCGTGTGTCGCCCCAGACCGCTGATGCCCGGCGGACGAGGTGGCCACGGTCGATGTCGTTGCGTGCGTAGACCCGTTCCCCGGTCTGCTTGTCTTCGGCCAGGCGGGGGTCAAGCCGCCACTGGATGCCGGACCTGCCCACGTCCATCAGCTTGTCCCCGTCGATCCCCACCGCTGCCACCGCGGCCAGCCGTTTGTCGAGGCGCATGAGCACCGAGAAATGCGTGTACGGCAAGAGCACCGTCTCCGTTGCGGCCAACGCAGGAACGGGGACCGCAGGTCCGAGGAAATTGGTGTCGAAACCGGCCCGGCCGGACAGGACACGGGAGGCCGTAGCGGTGGTCTGTGTCAGCGAGAGCTCATCCATGGCCCCGACCCTAACAGCGGCACATGACACTGACGTGAACCCGGGGTCGTATCGGCGCCGCGGTCCGGCCCGGCAGCGCTCAGGATCGAACCCATTCCCGGATAAGGCCAGCAAATTCCTTCTGGCGGGCCATGGCCACCTTCTTACTTGGAAAGATCACCTGGCCGCGGTCTGGCGCGATCATTTTCAACAGTCCATCCCACCGTTGGTCAAGGAACGCATCAACTATCGGGTTTCGGTTCAGTGACATGGGAATATTCAACACCTGACTGTTACCGCTTGGACCATGGGGCCTGTGCACCCGGGGCGGCAACAACTACGTCTACCTGTTCTCAGCCGACCAGTGCTCGAAGAGCGCTCCGGGGTCTGCAGCGATAAGTTCCAGCTGGCCACACTGACGGCATGCCCACGCTGTGAGCGGCACACTCCGCACCTTCCCGAAAACTCGCGTCGACCCCTTAGTCGCGACCAATACCTCGCCCTTTCCCATTCCCGTTTCCGGGTACAGATGCAGCGGGCCAAACATGGAATCCGTATTACAGGCCCGGCAGAGCAGGGGACGCACTTCTTTTGCTTCGCTCATGCGCCCACACTGGCGCGTAGTATTCTTGCGCCTCCGCGCGGCGCGTCGTTGCGCTACGAGAATGCGCTCACTGCTCGTCGAGGAATATCTCCTCGATTTTCAGCTCGAACAGCCGGGCGAGGCGGAAGGCTACAGGAAGGCTCGGATCGAACTTTCCTGTTTCGATGGCGTTGATGGTTTGCCGGGAAACGCCCAGGCGCTGTGCCACGTCGGCCTGCGTCCAGGCGTGTTCGGACCGGAGAACGGCAATGCGGTTCCTCACCGGCATCTGATCTTTCCGACGACTCGCCGGCGTGAGGAGATCAGGCAGTTCCGGGGGATGGGTTACTCATCATCAGGATTCCGTACTGGGAGTCACGGCAAAGGGTGAACGAAGGGCCGGCTTAAGGCCCTCAGCAACGCTTGCTGGATGTGGATGGTTTGATTAGTCGGTGCTCCGTCTAAGACGCCTCATAGTTCTCGTCCTGTTTGCGGTTTGTGTGGCCACTGCTCTCTCGTTCTGGGCGCTTGGGCAACCCGGCCCCGACTCCCGTCGTGCCTTTTCTCCACCGCCGCGGGCGGGGACTGAGCTCGAGATGCTTACTTCTGGCATGACCACCGCCGTGAACGTCACCAGGAATCCGGATGCCCAGTGGGTTGTCCGTGCTTCAGGGCAGACCGGGATCCCTGAACGCGCGCTGCGGGCGTATGTTGCCGCGGCGGTGGCAGTGGATGCTTCTACTCCGATGTGCGGGATCAGTTGGAACACTGTGGCGGCCATTGGTTTCGTCGAATCAATGCACGGGACTTATGGCGGCGGCAGCCTGACCGCCGAGGGGCAGGTGAGCCGCCCGGTGGTGGGCCCGGTCCTCGACGGTGCCGGATTCGCCGCCATCGCGGACACCGACGCGGGTGCCCTGGACGGGGACACCCGCTGGGACCGCGCCGTAGGTCCGATGCAGTTCATTCCCTCAACATGGCAGCTCGTCGGGCGGGACGGAAACGGGGACGGAACGGCGGACCCGTTCAACATCGATGATGCCGCCCTCAGTGCGGCGACGTATCTGTGTGCCCGCGGCCGTGACCTCACAACCGCGGAAGGGTGGACCAGCGCGATCTACGCCTACAACCAGTCCGACGCGTACATCCGGCAAGTTCGCGACCACGCTGCCGAATACGCCGCGAAGACCGGCACCGGGGGATGAGCTCACAGCGTGTTTCTGCGGCTCCGTTGATAGAGACCTTCCGATGTCAGGGATCGGCGTATAACGTGATGGCGTGATCGTCCCCAATATGTCCCAGAATGCCGTGGCGGTCGCTGACCACTACGACGAGCTCGATCCGATTTACCGTCGGGTGTGGGGTGAGCATGTCCATCACGGGCTCTGGGTGACGGGTCGCGAAACGCCCGCCGAAGCCGTCGAGGCGCTGGTGGACATGGTCGGCGATCGGCTGCGCCTGACGCCCGGCGAGCCGTGCGTGGACATCGGCTGCGGCTATGGCTCCACTGCGAGGCAGCTGGCGGCGACACGTAGGGTCCGCGTTACAGGGTTGACGCTTTCGGCTGAGCAGGCCCACTACGCCGCCGCGCATCCCCAACCCGACGTGGACATCCATCTTGGCGACTGGCTCGTCAACGGACTGACCGATGGCTCGGCCCATGCCGCATGGGCGATCGAGTCGAGCGAGCACATGGTGGACAAGCCCAGGTTCTTCGCCGAGGCGCATCGCGTGCTGTCGCCCGGTGGCCGCTTTGTCGTCTGCGCGTGGCTCGCCGGGACTGATGCCGGCGGTTGGAAGGTTCGCCACCTGCTCGAGCCGATCTGCCGCGAAGGGCGCCTGCCCTCGATGGGAACGCGCGAGGAGTATGAAGCGATGGCCATGGCGGCGGGCTTTGAGATCGATGGCTATGAGGATGTCAGCCGCCGCGTCGCGCGCACCTGGAGTATCTGCGCCCGCCGACTTGTGAAGGCCCTGCTCACCGATCGCGAGACCCGCCGCCTCGCCCTTGGCGCACGCAATCGCGTCTTCGTTCTGAGCATCCCCCGCCTGATCCTGGCCTACCGCACCGGTGCGATGCGCTATGGGATATTCACGCTGTCGAAGGCGGGAGAGAACGGTGCGCCAGCCGACCCCGGCAAATTTACGCAGCAGGAGCCTTCCTGACCGCCTGTACCACTACGGTCTGTGTGCTTCCTCAAGTTCGGTGTTGGTCGGGGGATTGGCACCGCGGCGGCCTACCGTGATCGCGGCAGCCAGCGCGGCCGTGCGTCCCAGCTGTTCAAGGACAGAAGGTGCGTAGCCGTCTGTTCCGCGGGCGAGAAGGCCCAGGATGAGCGCGGACATGTAGGAGTCGCCGGCGCCGATGGTGTCAACCACTGTAGTCTTCGCGGCCGCGGTGCTCAGCGTGGTGGACCTTGTCGCCAGCAGCGAGCCTAGCGACCCCTTGGTGATGACGGCGAGATCCGCTCCGAGTTTTAGGATGTGCGACGCAGCTTCGACCGCACTCCTTTGCGGATAGAGCCATTCGGCGTCCTCGTCGCTGAGCTTGACGACGTTGGTGAGGTGGACCAGATCCTCGAACGTTCGCACAGCTTCGGCGTGGGTTCCGAGCAGGGCCGGCCTGATGTTGGGGTCGTAGGTGATGGTGCACTCAGCGCGAAGTGCCTGGAGTGTTGCTTTGACCTTGTCGGCGCCGGGTGCGAGGAAGCTTGCGATCGAGCCGGTGTGGAGGACCTTGGGCGGGGCGTGCACGAGGTCCGGCGCTTCAATATCCCAGGTGATGTCGAAGGCGTAGTTGGCTGAGCCGTCCTCCGCGATGGTGGCGGTCGCCGTCGAGGTTTTCTCCTGTGGGTGGGAGCCGGGCAGGAACGTCACGCCGGCGCCGGCGAGGTGCTCCTCAATCGCGGTGCCGCGGCAATCAGCTCCGACGGCGGTGAGCAGCCCGGTGCTGACTCCAAGCCGGGCCAGGCCGTAAGCAACATTGGCCGGTGACCCGCCGGGGTGCTCATTGGTGCCCTCGGGCGTGGTGACGACGTCGGTGAGTGCCTCCCCGATCACGACGACGTCCAGTACCTGCCGCGGAGGGTTCGGCTTGCCGTTGTTGTGCATGTCTGTTCTTCCTGGCGTGGGTGCGGCCCTAGGCGAACTGCGTGACCTGAAAATTGTTGATGGTTGCTGTGCCGCCGGTGGCGTAGACGGAGAGTTCGGTGCTGGTCTCTGCCGGGAAGATCAGTTCGGTGATGGTGACCTGGCCGTCCTGGGCGAAGACTTCCACCGAGCATCGGTCCACGAAGATGGTGAGGCGGTAAGACCCCGCAATGGGCCGGATGGGTGCGGTGTCGATGGAGGCGAAGGATTCGTGAAAGTCCGTCTGCCCTGATTCCCGGCGGTCCACGAACAGTGTGTCGTCGCCGGGGCGGATACCTGCACGGGTACCTTTTTGGCCGTCGCCGCGCAGGATGAGGCCGAATTCCTCGGCGCTTCCGGCGGTGAAGGTGACGTCGATGCGCTGGACCGTGCCGGCAGCGCCGGCGAGCGTCTGCACGGCGCCGTCAATGGTGGTGCCCGCGAGGCAGAATGACTCCTGGCTTGCCAGCGACGCCCAGTCGCCCGCGGGCTGTTGGACCAGGTGCAGGTTTCCGTCGATGGTCTGGAGGGATAGTTCGCGGGCAAGGCTCATGGGGCTGCGCCACGGTGCGGTGGGGATGTGGTTGGCGTATTCCCAGTTGTTCATCCAGGCGATCATGAGGCGGCGGCTGGCCGGGGCGTCGCTGAAGGAGACGGCGGCGTAGTAGTCCCGGCCCCAGTCCAGCCACTGGTAGTCGGCCAGCCGGTCAGGGTCCTGGAGGCCTTCGGTGACAGTGCTGGCCGAGGTGAAGGTGGTTCCGTCGAAGTCGCCGATGAAATATTGGCCGGCGGAGCCGTTGTTGGGTCCGCCGGGGTTGAGGTTGACGGTGAGGACCCACCTGAGGTTCCCGGGGTCGCCGTCGACAGGCAGCGGGAAGAGATCCGGGCATTCCCAGACGCCGCCGGTGCCGTTCGCCGGGCCGAAGGTGCTCAACAGTTCCCAGTTCTTCAGGTCGTCGGACTTGTAGAGCACCACCTGGAAGTCTTGGGCTTCGACGGCGACCATTACCCAGTAGCTGCCCCCGCCGCCGTCGTATTTTATGACTTTGGGGTCCCGGAACTCCGCTGAGCTCCGGGTCAGGACGGGATTGCCGCTGTGTTTGGTCCAGGTGTAGCCGCCGTCCAGGCTGTAGGCCAGGGACTGGGCCTGGATGCCCTCATGCGCGGAGCCGGGTTTGAAAGCGCTGGTGTAGATGGCCACGAGGGGGGCCACGGAGTCGGTGCCGAAGCCGCTGGTGTTGTCTCGGTCGAAGACGATGCTGCCGGAGAAGATGTCCTCGTTCTCGTCGCAGGCGATGGCGACGGGGTGTTCGGTCCAGGTCAGCAGGTCGGTGGAGGTGGCGTGGCCCCAGGACATGTTGCCCCAGACGTTCCCCAAGGGGTTGTTCTGGTAGTACAGGTGGTAGACGCCGTCATGGAATATCAGGCCGTTGGGGTCATTGAGCCAGGTGTTCCGGGCTGCGTAGTGCAGGACCGGGCGGAAAGTGTCGGCTGTCGTGGCGGTCGCGGCAGTCATGAAGGTGAGGTCTCTTCTCTTGGCAGGGTTGGGCAGTTGCGGCCGGTGGGAATACCGCAGGCAGAGGTGGGGGCCGGTGCGGGTAGCTCCGGCCCCCGTTTCCGGTGGTTAGGAGTTCTTTTTGTAGCGGTCGTAGGCCTGCTGGTAGACCTCGACCATTTTGTCGACGCCGACGTTCCTGAGCTGGGAGACGTAGCCGTCCCATTCCTGCTCGATCCCGCCGGAGACAATCCACTTGGCGATGTTCTGCTCCACCAGGGACGTCACGTCGGTCTGGATGGTGCTGATCTGCTGGAGTTCTTCATTGGAGAGGGCGACCGGGGGGTAGCCCTCGTTGCCGGCGAAGGGCTTGTAAAGTTCGGTGACGGTTTTCTGCCGCTCCGCTGCGCGGGGCTCCGGGGCGACGACGGTCTTGAAGTTCTCCGCGGTGTTGGCCTTCGGGCCGCCCGGGGCGACCTTTTGGCGGCGTTCGCCTTCGCTGGTTCCGTCTGCTGCGGGAATCTGGGTCAGCAAACCGCCGGCATCCTTCTGCAGGGTCTCACCGATGGGTCCCCAGTTGGCCTGGGCGGACTGGATGGGGTCGTAGAGGTTGTCTGCCCAGCGGATGGTGGCGGCCTGGTATTTGTTGTTCCGGGTGATGGCGAAGGCGCCGCGGGCGATCTCCTGGTTGTTGGACTGGCTGGCGATCCGCTTGCCGTCCACACCTTCCAGCACGGGGACCAAAGAGTAGTTGCCGGCGCGGTCCGCGCCAACCATTTCGGGGATCTCCCACCAGACGAAGGAGCCGAGGTTTTCCTGTGCGGCCTTGCCCTTCGCCAGGTAGGCTTTGTCGTCCTGGGAGAAGGACTCGGGGTCGATCAGGCCTTCCTGGTACCACTCGTGCAGGGTCTGGATGGCCTTTTTGTAGCCATCCTGGGTGGCGGTGAAGATGACTTTGTCATCCTGGACGATGCGGTGGTCTGCGTTGTCAGGGACCCCGCCCAAAGCGGCAATGAGATCAACAATGTCACCACACCAGGACCCCGGCATGAAGCTCAGCGGGATGGTTTTACCGGTCCCGGAGGCGTCCTCGGTTTTGAAGGCCAGCAACGCGTCATGGAATTCGTCAATGGTCTTCGGCATCGGGATGTTGAGCTTCTTCAGCCAGGAAGTGTTGATGGCCAGTTCGTGGGGGAACTGGACCAGGCCGAGTTCTTCGACGGAGGGCAGCGAGTAGATGTGCCCGTCCGAGGAGGTGATGGCTGCCTTGATGTCTGGCCGCTCGGAGAGAAGTTTGGAGAGGTTGGGGGCATTCTTCCCGATCAGGCCTTCGAGGGGAATGAGGGTGCCGCTGGCGGAGTAGGTGGCGATTTCGCCGTCGGTCAGGCCGGTGTTGAAGAACGCGTCCGGCAGGTCGCCGCTGGCCAGGATCAGGTTCTTTTTCTCCTGGAAGACCGGATCGGGAAGGTTTTCCCAGTTGATGTGGATGTTGGTGGCTTTTTCCCATTCCTGCACAACGGTCATGGTGTTGTAGTCCGGAGCCAGCGCTGCCTTGGTGCCGGAGAAGGTCAGGTCAAGCTGCTGGCTGACAATGGGGAAGCCTGTTTCCTGGAACCCGAAGTCGGCGGAGGCGTCTTTGATCTCCGTGGTGCCTGAGCCGCCGCCGGAGCAGGCGGTGAACGTCAATGTTCCGGCCAGGACTGCGCCGAGGGCGGCGTATTTGCGGCTGAATGCCATGGTCATTCCTATTCTGGGGTGTGGGTGTGCTGATCGCCCGGGGCGGTTGCCCGGGTGATGGTACTGCGGTGGGGCTATTTCACGGCGCCGATCATGGCGCCCTTGGTGAAGTGCTTCTGCATGAATGGCAGGGCAATCATGAGGGGCAGGCTCGAGACGACGATCATGGCGTACTTGGTGAGCTCTGCGATCCGCTGCGCTGCGGCATAGGATTCGATGTCTCCGCCGGTGGTTCCGGTGGATGAGACGTCTGACTGGATGAGGATGTTGCGCAGGACGAGCTGCAGCGGGTATTTGGTGTCGTCGTTCAGGAAGATCAGCGCGTCGAAGAACGAGTTCCAGTGCGCCACGACGTGGATCATGATCATGAGCATGATCAGTGGCTTGGACAGGGGCAGGACCATTTTGAAAAAGAACTTGAAGTCGGTTGCCCCGTCCATCTGGGCAGCTTCACGCAGTTCGTTGGGGATGGTGTGCTCGAAGAAAGACCTGGCGATGATCAGGTTCCACACGCCCACAGCACCGGGCAGGACGACTGCCCAGACGGTGTCGAGCATGCCGAGGTCGCGGACCACGAGGTACTTGGTGATGAGGCCGCCGTCGAAGAACATGGTGATGACGAAGAGGAGCATCAGGATTTTGCGGCCCGGCATGTCCTTGCGGGACAGGGCGTAGGCGCCGCAGAGGATGGTGCTGACGCTGACGGCGGTGCCGAGGACCGTGTAGACAAGGGTGTTGCCCAGGCCGTTCCAGATCCTGCTGTCGGCGAAGATCCGCTCGTACCCTTCGGTGGTGATGCCCGAGGGAAGGAGCCAAACCTTACCTTCGTAGACAGCGTTCGGGTCGCTGATGGAGGCGATGACGATGAAGTACAGCGGGTACACCACGGCGAGGATGGAGAGCAGGAGGACGGCGGTGGCGGCGATGCTGAAGGCGCGGTCACCGTACCTGTCCCGCAGCGTTCGCCGGGGACGGACCTGGTAGGCAGCCGGTTTGGCGGTGTTGGCAGTGCGGGGGTTGGTTGTCAGGGACATATCGGCATCACCACAGGGTCGCTTGGTTGGCCCGGCGTGCGATCGTGTTGAAGACGAGCAACAGCACCAGGTTGAGGAGGGAATTGAACAGGCCGATGGCGGCCGAGTAGCTGAACTGCGCCTGCTGCAGGCCGGCGTGGTAGACGTATGTCTGGATGATCTCCGAGGATGAGATATTCAGCGGCGTCTGCATCAGCAGCGCCTTCTCAAAACCGACGTTGAGCAGGTTGCCGATGGCCAGGATGAACAGGATGGTCACCACCGGCATGATGCCGGGCAGGTCTATATGCCGGATGCGCTGGAGCTTTGATGCGCCGTCCACCTTTGCCGCGTCATGCAGCGCCGGATCAATGGCTGCCAGCGCCGCCAGGTACACGATCATCGAGAAGCCGGCGTTCTGCCACACATCCGAGATCACGTAGACGGGGCGGAACCACTCCGGGGAGCCCATAAAGAAGACCGGCTCCCCGCCCGCCAGCTGGATGGCGTTGTTCACCAGCCCCGACCGTGGGGAGAGGAGGACGAACATGATGCCCACCACCACAACGGTGGAAATGAACGCGGGGGAGTAAAGCACCGTCTGGGTGAACTTCTTGAACTTCTCGCTCTGCAGCTGGTTAACCAGCAATGCAAGGATGATCGGGATGGGGAAGGCCACCAGCAGGCCAAGCACCGCGATCCACAGCGTGTTGCCCAGCACCTGCCCGAACTGGTAGGAGTTCACGAACCTGATGAAGTGGGTCAGGCCCACCCAGGGGCTGTCCGTAAACCCGTCCACCGGGTTGTAGTTCTTGAACGCAATCTGCACGCCGTACATCGGCCAGTATTTGAAGACCAGGATGTACATGACGGCCGGCGCTAGTAATACGTATAACTGCCAGGCACGGGAAATTCTCTTCAGGCGGAGCGAAAGAGAATTTTTCCGCTGCGGCATCGATGCCGCAGCTGGACGCCCGCGTCGGGCCGGGATGGTGCGGCTCATGGCATCTCCTTGGGATGGGTCACTGAGTTCCGTTCGATCAAAGGGCAGTCCATGAGCTCGACCCGGCCATCGGGTTCCGCGTCCTGGAGGATCAGTTCAACCGCGCGCCGGCCCATGGCGACGAACGGCAATTCAAAGGTGGTGAGGCCCGGCCGGAGGAACGGCGCCAGGGTGGCCTGGTTGTCGAAGCCCACGATGGATACGTCCTCGGGAATCGAAAGCCGAAGGTCCGAGACGGCCTGGTAGGCACCCCAGGCGCCGCGGTCGTTGGCGCAGAAAATTGCCGTGGGCGGGTTGCCGGAGGCCATCAGTTCCATCGCGTACTTGTAGCCGTCTTCCTCACCGCCGGTACCAAAGCGGACCAGTTCCGGATCCAGTTCCAGTCCTGCTTCTTCGAGGGCCTTCCGGTGTCCCTCATAGCGTCCGACGGCGGCTGGCAGCTCACTTTCGAGGGTCTCGATGTTGATGAGGGCTATCCGCCGGTGTCCCGCCTCGAGCAGCCTCCGGGTGGCTGTGTAGCCGCCTTTCACTTCGTCGGGTGCCACACTGGGCACGCGGCCGGAGCGGTCCTGGGAGTTAAGTACTACCGACCTGACGCCCGTCAGGGCCTCCGGGACATCCAGCCGGCGGTGGTACATGCCGGCGTAAACCACTCCTGCAACCTTGTAGGAGAGCATGGTGTCCAGGGAGGCGGCTTCAAGTTCTTTGTCGCCGCCGGTGTTGACGGTGAGGAGGAGGAGCCCGTCTTCCCAGGCCCGCTGCTGCGCGCCTTCGATGATGGCGCCGGCAAAAGGAGTGGTGGCAACGGTATCGCCGATGAACCCGATCATGCCGGCGACGCCTTCGCGAAGTGTCTTGGCATGGGCGTTGGTGCGGTATCCCAGCCGGTTCACGGCGTCCCGGACCTTATTGCGCGTTTCCTCCGAGAACCGTGACCCGGAAGCTGAATTCAGCACCAGGGATACGGTGGCCTGCGAGACGCCCGCGGCAGCGGCGACGTCGTGCATGGTCGGTCCTGACTTTGGCCGTGTTCCAGCCATGGACACCTCCTCGGGCCTTTGGTAATCCTGTAGGTTATTCGTATAACTCGACCAACTGTAGCGGGCGTCACACGGAGCGTCAACAGGTAACCCGGCCGGGACCCGCGGCAGGGCAGATAGCCGCGGCGTGTGACGGGCACCATGAACACGCCTGCCTGCAACAGGCGGTCATGGAAGTTAGCGTGGAACGGCCCGCTGCAAACAGAAGGACCGCTAAGATTATCCGCTCCACCGCCCAGACCCTGACCGCTTTCGCCTCCCTGCTTCTGGCCGGCTCTCTGGTCGGTTGTGACGCCGCAGCCAACGCCCTTGAGATCATCGAGCCTGACTCGGGCATCGCTGCCGATGCGCCGGCCCCGGCAGGCCCGGCTTCTGCCGCCCACGCGGCCAGCGCCCTTGTCCAACTGGCGGGCATCCCGGTGAAGGGACGGGCACCAAAGACTGGTTATGCCCGTGAAGAGTTTGGGCCAGCCTGGGCCGACGTTGACCGCAACGGCTGCGACACCCGGAATGACATCCTCGCCCGGGACCTGACCAACGAAACGTTCAAGCCCGGCACCAACAACTGCGTGGTCGCCACCGGAACCCTGGCGGACAAGTACACCGGCACGACTATCAGCTTCACCCGCGGCCAGGACACCAGCTCCGACGTCCAGATAGACCACGTGGTTCCGCTCAGCGACGCCTGGCAGAAGGGCGCACAGCAGCTCAGCGTCGACCAGCGCAGGCAACTCGCCAATGACCCGCTGAACCTCTTGGCAGCTGACGGTCCCACCAACAGCGCCAAAGGCGACAAGGACGCCGCTACCTGGCTGCCGCCGAACCGGGCGTTCCGATGCGAGTACGTCGCCCGCCAGACCGCCGTCAAGGCCAAATACAGCCTCTGGGTCACCCAGGCCGAGCACGACGCGCTAGGCAGCGTCCTCGAGGCCTGCAGCACTATGCGTCGGTAGTGGGTCACCGGGGGACGATCGAACATTCATGACGGGGAGCCGATCGAGCCGCTCCCGCTGGGAAGCTGTCCGCTTTGCCGGAAACAGGGGTCGAGTTCCACCACCTGTCATAACCGCCGATCGGACGGTCCGCCACAGGCGTTCGGGCCACCGGCGTCTCCGCCGTGGAATAGCCTGACTGGATGCCGACGGCGGCGCCGCCGGCCAGGTTGCGGACTTCCTTGGGGCGAGCCGGGGTCAGGGCCACGCACAAGCCCAGTGCGCGCCGCCAGCAGCCGGTAGAAGCGCCGGCGGGGCCCCTTTGCGGTCCTGGGTAGAGTCCCGTCTCCAGCAATGTGCATTTGGGTGTCAACCATGCCTCAACACGTCCGGAAGTTCGTCCACATAAACCGTTTGGGGCGGCTCGAAGTAAATCACCAGCACTTCATCACCAACTGCGAAGCCGCTCGCCTTGTCGAACGGATGGGCGTGGAAGGCCATGGTGCCGCCGAGATAGGGCAGCATAATTTCGCCGATGGTGCCGGGCCCGATGCGTCCGGTCACCCGCCCGATCTTTCCTGTCAGGCTCCGGTCAACCTTCCTGTGCATCCGGTGTTCCTAGGCGCCGGGAGCCGGGGGAGCCTGCTTGCCGCCCTTGCCATTCTTGAGCGCACTTGCGAGGGCGGGAAGGTAATCACCTGCCTGTGCGAGGATCCCGCCGAGCATTTTGTTGACGCCTTCGCCGCCGTTCAGGACTGTCATCTGTCCCACGTGGGAGAACGGTTCGGCGGCCGCGGCGATGATGGCAGGCATGTTCTCGGCGAGCTGCTGCGAAATCACGGCGTCCTGGTTGGCCCCCAGGGCTTCGGCCCGCGCCTTGATGCCTTCTGCCTCGGCCAGTGCCTTGGCCTTGATGGCGGAAGCGGCAGCATCACCCTTGGCCCTGGTCGCCGCGGCTTCGGCTTCGCCGGTAACTTTGGTGGCCCCCGCAGTGGCGGCCGCTGCTGTGGCATTCGCCTGGGCCTGCAGTTCCGTCCGGCGGGCATTGGCCTGGGCTTCAAGTTCGGTTCTGCGTGCCAGTGCTTCGGCTGCGCTGATATCGGCCGCCTTTTTGCCTTCCGCCTCGGTACGTGTGGCGTAGGCTTTCGCGTCCGCCGGTTTCCGGACGATGGTCTGCAGCTTCTGCTCCTCCCGGTCAGCCTCCAGCTTGGCGACTTCGGTTTCCTGGACCACCACCTGCTGCCGCGCCGTGGCGTCTGCCAGCGGTCCAGCCTGGGCGGCATTGGCTTTGGCACGCTCGGCGTTCGCCTGCGCCACCGACTGCCGGATGGCTGAAACGCTCTGCGCGTCCGCGATCAGGGCCGCCGCTTCCGCTTCCTTCTCCGCCGCTTCGCGGTTGCGCGTGGCCTCGGCGATGCGGGCCTCCATCTTCACCTGGGCGATATGCGGCTTTGCGATGTTCTCGATGTATCCCGTGGGATCCTGCAGGTCCTTGATTTGCAGCGAATCCACCACGAGCCCCAGTTTTTCCATCTCCACGCCGCTGGCACTGCGGACCTGCGAAGCGAGTTTGTCCCGTTCCCGGATGATCTCCTCCACCGTCATGCTGCCGATAATGGATCGCAGGTGCCCCTCAAAGACGTTGTACACCTGGCTTTCCATCTTGGGCTGCTGGCCCAGGAAGCGCCGCGCCGCATTGGCGATAAAAGGCGGCGCATCGCCAATCTTGTAAATGACCACGCCCTCCACAATCACCTGGATGCCCTGGGATGTAACACAGGAGACTTTGAGCTCAGTTTCGTTCAGCGTGAGCGAGAGGGGCCGCACCGTTTGCAGGCCGGGAAGGACCAGCGCACCCTTTCCCGTGACGATCTTGAAATCCATTCCGGACCGGGTTTCGAGGGTCCCACGGGTCAGCCCGGAGATAATGAGGGCTTCGTTGGGTTCAGCCACCTTCCACATCAGTTTCGTTGCCACCCAAATAAAAGCGACGGCAAAAAGTACACCCAGAATTGTGGCAATAAGGGGAAAGAATGCTGAGAAGTCCGGCATTACCAGGTCCTTTCAAGAATGTGGATCAGGCACGTTGTAGCCAGTCTGGTTGGGCGCCGCCCCAGAGTCCATAGCGTGGGGATATTTGCCCGCAGCAACGGAATTGGGCTTACGACGGCGGCGCCTGGCTTCCGTCGTCGGGCTCGGCAGCGGGCTGCAGAGGTTTAGTTCGCTGCCTCGTCCGGGACGTCGGCCCGGTCCTTGCGGCGGACCGATCTCCCCGTGGTGCGTGGAGTCACGGGTGGCCGTTGACGTTGCCGAAGTGCCAGCAGGGGAAACAGGAGTACCGAGAGCATTCCTGCCCCCACCAGCGCCGACGCGATTCCGCTGGTGATAAGCCCCTCATCGCGGCCGATGCCCGTCACCGCCACGACTATCGGCAAGCCTGTTGCCGCAAAGAGGACGATGGCGCGTTTGTCGCCTGCCGCGGACTTTGGCGGAGCCGCGAGCAACGCTGGCAGGCCCCGGATGACGAGCAGGAGCAGCAGGAACAAGGGGACCAGCACAAGAGTCTCAGGGCTGGAGGTCAGCGCGCGCAGGTCGAAGTCGATGCCGGTATCGATAAAGAAGATCGGCACCAGGAAACCAAACGCAATCGCATCGATCTTCATGTCGATGACGTGCCGGTCGTGTTCGGGAGCCCGCGCGATGACAACTTTCCACAGGACTCCTGCCGCGAATGCACCCAGCAGCATGTCCAGGCCCAGCACCATACTCAGGACAACGAGCACACTCAGGATCAGCATGATGGACCGGACGGCGAACTGGCCGCTGGTATGCAGGGTCCTGGTGACCTGCGAATGGAGCAGAGCGTGCCGTGCCCGGGAGGCAAGATAGATCGCCAGGCCGGTCAGCAGGACAAACCCGAGGAGGACCGCTGTTGCCGGTCCCAGTTCCCGGCCACTGAAGAACAGCGAGATCGCAACAAGGGGACCAAACTCCCCGGCCGCACCCAAGGCCGCAACCGCGACTCCGATGGGGGACTTCGACTCGCCGGCGTCGCGGAGGATCGGCAGCAGCGTTCCCAGGGCGGTGGAACACAAGGCGATGCCTACGATCACGGCAGCCTCCGGGCCTGGGGCCAGGACAAAGCCGGCGCCAATGCCGGCCGCCAGCGAAATGACCCAGCCGCCGGCTGCGCGGTTTACGGGCCGGCCGCGGATGGCCGCGAAATCAATCTCGTTCCCGGCCACAAAGAAGAGCATGGCCAGGCCGAAATCTGCCAACGTATCGGTGAACTGGGTGGATTGTATCCATCCCAGGAGGCTGGGTCCGAGAAGGATTCCGAGGACAATCTCGAACACCACGATCGGCACCTTGACCACGCGATCGAAGAGGCGGACCACAAGCGGCGCTGCAACAGCCAGCAACGCGATCAGAACCAAGGATGCGGACAAGCCCTCCATCAGCGGTCCCCCTGGCGTTGCGCGTCCGTCCGGCGGTGGTCGGCCTGGGCCACCAATTCGGACATCCACGGGCGGTGTCCCTGGAGGAACTCCATACCGTCCGGCAGGCCGTGGACGGACGGGACGGAATTGGCGATGTCGATGGTGATGCGGCCGCCGCCCAGCGGGGCGTTGGTGATGTGCAGGCCCCCAAAGGACTCCGGAAGCGCCGGATCCATCCACAGCCTGCCGGCGGAAACCACGGGGTCGTACCGCATCAGGCTCGTCACGAGCTGGATGGGCGCGGTGGCTGCCCAGGCCTGCGGCGAGCACGCAGTGGGGTAGGGGACGGGGACGGCGAGCTGGTCCCTGCTGAATCCGCAGAACAGTTCCGGCAGACGGCCGTCGGAGTACTCGGCGGCCTCCATCATGCCGGTAGCGATTCTTTGCGCCTCCGCCACGAAGCCGTAGCGGAGGAGCCCGGCCGCCACAAGGGCGTTGTCATGGGGCCAGACGGATCCGTTGTGGTAGCTGGCAGGATTGTAGGCGCCCATGTCGCTGGCGAGGGTACGCACGCCCCAGCCGCTGAACATCTCCGGGGACATCAGCCGCTCGGCTACCGGCGCGGCTTTGTCTTCGTCAATAAGCCCCTGCAGCAGGCAGTGCCCCATGTTGGAAGCACAGGCGTCCACCTGGCGCTTCCTGCCGTCGAGCGCGATGGCGTAGTACCCGCGCTCAGGGATCCAAAACTGCTCGTTGAACTGCTTCTTAAGCCGCGCCGCTCGATCGGTGAGCTCGTCCCCGAAAGCCGTGTCACCGGCGTCGTACGCCAGCCATGCCCGCGACAGGTAGGCGACGTAGACGTAGGCCTGGACCTCGCAGAGCGCGATGGGCGGCTCGGCGAGGGTGCCGTCGGCGAAGTTGATCCCGTCCCAGGAGTCCTTCCAGCCCTGGTTGATCAGCCCTTGGTCATTGAGGCGCTGGTACTCGACGAAGCCGTCGCCGTCCTTGTCGCCGTAATTGACGATCCAGTCCAGGGCGCGGTCAGCATGGGGGAGCAAAGCTGCCATGGTGTCCGCCGCAAATCCCCAGCGGCTGACGGCTCCGAGCACCATGAGGAACAGGGGCGTGGCGTCGACGCTGCCGTAGTAGTTGGACTTGCCGCCCAGGGACTGGCCGCTCGAAACGTCGAGCCGGACCTCGTGAAGAATCTTTCCGGGTTCCTCCTCGGTGATCAGGTCAACGATGCTTCCTTGGCGGTCCGCCAAAGTCTGCAGGGTGCCCAAGGCCAGGGACGGGTCCACCGGCATCGCCATCACCGAAGCCCACAACGAATCCCTGCCGAACAGGGTCATGAACCACGGTGCGCCGGCGGCCACCACCACCCGCTCGGGATGCGCGGGGTCCTCGATCCGCAGGGCGCCCAGGTCGTCGTAGCTCCTGCGCAGGGTGCGTTCGATGGACCGGTTGCCCATCTGCAGCACCGGGATAGCCTGGATAACCATGGACTTCCGGACCTCCTGAAAGCCGGCCCGGATGGTGAGCGCACCGCCGTCGGCCTGGCGGTTTTCCTCCCAGCGCCGCCGGATCCGTGCCTCCTTCACCTCGAACAGGTCCGCGAAATCCGCCTCGACTTTTACGGCGATGACGCATTCCGCCGGCTGCACGGAATAGTTGCGCACGGTGACCTGCTCCTGGATGCCGGATCCCACTTCCCGCAGCCGCTCAACGATCAGCGGGCTGTCCGCGTACCCGTCGGCCCGGGGAACCCGGCCCACAAACAGTGCCCGGTACGGCTCTTTCGTCTCCGACGCCAGTGGCTCGAGGGCCTGGCCATTGACGGTCAGGCTCCAGCCCGAGAGGATCCGGGCGTCCTGCACAAAAAGACCATGCGGAAGATCGGGGTGGATGTCTCCGTTGGGCAGGGAGATGCAGAAGGACGAACCCTCGACCAGGGTGACCGCTCCGGCCCCCAACGGCCCGGCCGCCGTATCAGCATTCCACCCAGCCATCGCGGCCTCCTCCACGGAACCACTCAGCGCGCCGTGTACGTCATCCGGGTGCCGGCACGGTTTTCTCAGACCGACGCTACGCCTGCTTGCCCGCCGCCACTAGGGCTCTTTTCGACGGCGCAGGTGCGGTGCCGTTCAAGCGTTCGAAGCAGTTTCCGGCGGATTGCTTTCCGAAAGCGCTGCTTCAGATGGCTGTGCTTCGGCTGGAGTCCTTTGTGCCGTGCGGGCTTGTGAGGGGACGCCGGCAACCGGTGTGGCCGGGATGATGTTCTGGTTGATGTGGAAGAAGTTGTCGGGATCGTACTTCGCCTTCAGTTCAGCAAGCCGTGGATAGTTCGATCCCAGTGTTGCCTCGATCCGCGACTGGTCGTCGGAGTCCTGGAAGTTGAGGTAGCCGCCAGGTTCGGAATACTCGTGAAGCGCGGCCCAGTACTCCCGGACCCACGCGATGTTCTTGTCGTTGTCTGAAGGTTCCGGCCACTGTCCGGCAATGACGGGCGCGAAATTCACATTTCGGTAGGCGAAGGCCGTTGCTTCCGGGGCAACGCGCTGCACAGCCCCGTCCACGGGATAAAAGTGGTTGGCGGAATGGACGCTGGGAATTCCGGGAGAATGTTCGACGGCGACGCGGAGCGCATCGTCGCTGAGGGACCGGAGGAAATCCGCCTTCCAGTAGCCCTGCAGCCCGGGGACGCCGTTGAGTCCATCGAACATGATGTTGAGCGCGGGGTAGGGCATCGGCGCAAAGAAACTCCCCAGCACCGGAGCGGCGTCCAGCATGTGCTGCCAATGCACCGGACCAGCCTCGGGGTCGCCCGTCCACATGCCCGCGATGACTGCAACGGGGCGTCCATGCCATTCCTCCGGCAGGAAAGGAACCGGTGGGCCTTGGTGGAATCCGAGGAAGGCGCCCATTTCCTCAGGTTCGGAGGCAATCCATTCGCGGTATGCCGCACCAGCCTGGGCCCCAAGGGCCGCGTCGAAGAAGATGAGCCCAATATGGACCATGTCCACCGGGTGTAGGCGGAATTCGAGGGATGTCACTGCACCGAAGTTGCCGCTGCCACCACGAAGTGCCCAGAAAAGGTCAGCGTTCTCTGCTTCGCTCGCCGTGACAAAGGTACCGTCCGCGAGGACAACATCCGCCGAGACAAGGTTGTCGCAGGCGAGCCCGTACTTCCGGTTTAGATAACCGATACCGCCGCCCAAGGTGAGGCCGGAGACGCCCGTTGAGCCGATGATGCCGCCCGGACTTGCGAGGCCGAACGCGTGGGTCGCGTGGTTGTAATCAGCCCACGTGGCGCCGGGTTCGACACGTGCCGTCCTCGCAGCGGGGTCGACGCGGATTCCGCGGCGTGCCGAGAAGTCGAGGACCAGGCCGCCGTCGACCGTTCCAAAGCCGGGTGCGCTGTGCCCGCCGCCGCGCACGGCAACATCTATGCCCAGGCCGCGGGCAAAGCGGATCCCGGCCATGACGTCGGCGACCTGGGAGACCTGCAAAACCGCTGCGGGGTGCCGGTCAACCATGCCGTTGTACACGCGGCGTGCCGCCTCGTAGCCGGCGTCTCCTTCTTCGATGACCTGCCCGCGGACCTGTTCGCGGAGCACGGCGAAACGATCGCTACCCATGACAACTCCAGATTCTTTTCTCCGAGACCAGAGGGCAGCCGGCTCCATACGGGGCCCAGCGAGGGCCAGCGCTATGACACCTTTGGTTTACGCCTGGGCCCGCTAGGGGTCAAGAGTCGAAGGCCCCCTTATCTGCCCCTCTTCTTACAGGCGTGTGGAGTGGGAGCCGTGCAAGGGCGGAGTTCTGCGGGCTGGCTACTTGATGATCCGGTAGCGTACGTGGGTCACCAGGCTGGTGCCGCTCACTTCGATCGGCTCAAGCCTGATGCTTCCGGCGCCGTCCAGGAGGCGCTCGCCACCGCCGAGGACGAGGGGAGCGGTGTGGAGCCGCAACTCGTCGATCAGCCCGGCCGAAAGGTACTGCCGGGCCGTCTCGGCGCCGCCGGCTATCGCTACGTCCTTGCCGGCCGCGGCCTCCTGCGCCTGTGCCAGTGCCGACTGAATGCCGTCGTTCACGAAGTGGAACGTGGTACCGCCCAGCATCTCCACGGGAGGGCGCGGATGGTGGGTGAGAACAAAAACAGGAGCATGGTACGGCGGTTCTTCGCCCCACCAGCCGCGCCAATCCTCATCCCAAGGCCCCGGCCCCGGGCCGGCGAACATATTGCGGCCCATGATGTAGGCACCCGCGGAGAGGATCCCCTTCAACGCCGCGGCATTGGCCTCGGGCTCTTCAAACTGCCACCGGTGCAGGTCCTCCCCGCCTTCGCCCAAGGGGTTGGAATGGCTTTGATTCGGACCGGCGAGGAATCCGTCGAGGGAAATGGTGAGATCACAGGTGACGTTGTTCATGGCTCAGCCAAACACGGCCGCAACAGCGCTGATTTCGACCAGGGCGCCGGGAACACCCAGCGCTGCCACCCGGGCTCCGGTCACCAGGGCAGGTTCATCGGAGGCGAGTTCCGGCGCAATCGCCCCGTAGGCCGCTGCGGGGTCGACGCCGTCAACGAAGAGCACCGTCCACTGAACGACGTCGGCGACGGTTGCGCCTGCAGCAGCGAGGGCGGTCTTGGCGTTAGCAAGGGCGCGGGCGGACTGCGCGGCCACATCACCCTCTCCGACAATTAGTCCGTTGTGGTCGACGGCGTTCTGCCCGCCGACGTAGATGGTGGTGGCGCCCGGCGGGACGATGGCGACGTGACTGAAGGCCGGGCTAACGACGAGCCCTTCGGGGCGGATGCGTTGTATGCGAGGCATGCCCGTATGTTCTCATCCGCGGGACCTGGCCGGTAGATGCCGTCTGCAGGCGGAAACCATGACGGCGTCACTGTCCCCATCCATCAGCGGCCCTTGAAGGCCTGATCGCCGCAGGGATAGCATGGCCGGCACCAGCCTTCGAAGGAGTCGGTTATGGGCGAAGCAACGTCGGGCGGCTCATCCGCTGAGCTGATGATTGACCTCATCATTTCCCTGGACGGGTATGCCTCGGCCGAGGGATGGCCGGGCTGGTGGGGTCTGGAGGGGCCGGAGTACCTGGCCTGGCTCGAGCAGGAGGGCAAGAAGCGGTACACCTTCCTGCTGGGGGCGAACACCTACCGGCTGATGTCGGGCATGTCCGGCGCGGCCGCGGCCGAAGGATCGGGATTTTCCGAGGAAGAAGGGGCGAGTCTGACCGGCTTGGCGGCAGTCCCCAAGATGGTGTTTTCCTCCACCCTGGAGGCTCCGCTGACGTGGCCCAACTCGGAGCTCGTGACCGGAGACGCCGTGGAGGCCGTGAGGGAGATGAAGCGGACCGGGACAACGCCCTTCAGCACCCTCGGCAGCCTCAGCCTTTGCCGGTCATTGCTGGCCGCCGGGCTGGTGGACAGGTTCCGTCTGGTGGTCTTCCCGGTAATCACGGGCAGCACCGGGCGGGAACGGATCTACGACGGCTATCCGGCCGTCGCACTGGAAATGGTGGACAGCAGGACCTTTGACGGCCGGCTCCAGTTGCTTGAGTACGTCCCCACAGTGCTGGACGAACCGCCGGGCAGTCGTCGGGATTGAGTCGAAGAGAACGCTGGTGTGGACAGGCTCACCCCCGAGGGACAGGACAGCCTGTAGACGATCGTCCATATTCCAGCGCGCTTATGCCATGGGAACAGGCGGAGGAAGTCCCTAGGCTTGCATCCGTGATGGATGCCCACGAAAACAAGAGCCACATAGTATTGCCCGACGCGCCGCCCGACCAGCAGGCCGTCCTCGAAGCAGGCGGAGTTGCCTGCTGGACCGAGCCGGTCTCGATTGACACCTACGCACCGGGGGAACCGGACCGGTATCCACTGTTCTTGGACCGGCGCGTTTACCAGGGCTCCAGCGGCAAGGTGTACCCCATGCCGTTCATCGACAGCATCGCGGCGTCCAAGGAACCCCGCCTTTGGCAGGCCATCCACCTGGAGAACGAGTACGTCCGCCTGATGCTGCTTCCGGAGATCGGCGGACGCATCCACATCGGCTACGACAAAACCGCCGGGTACGACTTCTTCTACCGGAACAACGTCATCAAGCCCGGCTTGGTGGGGCTTGCCGGGCCGTGGGTCTCGGGCGGGGTGGAGTTCAACTGGCCCCAGCACCACCGTCCGGCCACTTTCCTTCCCGTCGAAACCTCCGTGGAGCGGGCCGACGGCGGCGAGGTCACCGTGTGGCACAGCGACCTGGACCCGCTGCAGCGGATGCGGGGAACGCATGGTGTCCGTCTTCGCCCCGGCAGCTCCCTGATCGAGGTCGAAGCCCGGCTGTACAACCGGACTGATGAACCGCAGACTTTCCTGTGGTGGGCGAACGTTGCGGCCCGCGTCCATGGAAAGTACCAGTCGTTCTTTCCCACCGATGTCCGCTATGTGGCGGACCATGCGCGCCGTGCGATGACCGCCTTCCCCCGGGCTGACCGGCCGTACTACGGCGTGGACTACCCGGCGCTCGCCGGAGAGGGCGGCCCACAGGATGCGGACCGCGTCGACTACTGCGCCAACATCCCGTTCCCCACCTCCTACATGGTCACGGACACCCGGGACAGCTTCTTCGGCGGCTACGACCACCAGGCTGGTGCCGGATTCGTCCATTGGGCGGACCACAGCATTTCCCCGGGGAAGAAGCAGTGGACGTGGGGGACTGGACCTGTGGGCAAGGCGTGGGATGCGCATTTGACGGACGACGACGGCCCTTACGTCGAGCTGATGTCCGGCGTCTTCACGGACAACCAGCCTGACTTCAGCTACCTGGCTCCCGGTGAGACGCGGACGTTCAGCGAGTTCTGGTACCCCATCCGCACGATGGGCCCGGCACACCAGGCGAACCTCGACGCGGCCGTCTCACTGCAACTGGATGGGACAGCGCGCAATGTCACCGTCGGTGTCTCCAGTACGGAGGACCACGGGGACGCCAGGGTGGTACTCAAACTCGGGAGCGCAGTAGTCCAGTCATGGACGGCCCGCATCTCACCCGCCCATTCGTTCACAGGGACCGTAGAGCTCGCAGCGCCTGCAGAGGAAGCCGAGCTCACCCTGCAGGTCCTGGACGGGGACCGGGAACTCATTTCCTGGACCCCGCGGCGATCCGAAGGAAGCACTGAGGAGCCCTGGGCCGCCACCGAGCCGGAGCTACCGTCAACCATGGACAGCCAGGACGAGCTCTTCATCACCGGAACCCACCTGACGCAGAACCGGCACCCCACCCGCTCACCGCTGCCCTACTTCGAAGAGATGCTGCGCCGGGACCCGCTCGACTCCCGCGCGTCGATCGCACTGGGTGCGGCAAAGTACCGGACCGGACACTACGGCCAGGCCCGGAAGCTGCTGGAGAACGCCCTGGCCCGGCTCACCCGCCGCAACCTCAATCCCCCCAGCGGGGAGGCCGGCTACCGGCTCGGCCTGGTCCTGGAGCGTATGGGGAAACTTGAAGAAGCCCGGGACCGGTTCGGGAAAGCCGCATGGGACAAGGCGTGGGCGCAGCCATCACACCTCGCACTGGCGCGGCTGGCCCTCCGGTCGGGAGAACCGAAGGAAGCACGCCGGCAGGCCGAAACTGCACTGCGGCAGGACCCGGCCAGCCCCGAAGCGAAGCATCTGCTGTTCCTGGCTTTGAGTAAGCTGGGACGCAGTGACGAAAGCACCCGGCTGCTGCAGGACATCCTCGCGTCTGATCCGCTGGACCCGGTGGCACTCGCCCTGGCCGGCTCCCTGAACGCCGCGGACCCGAAGACCATCCTGACGGTGGCCTGCTGGCTGGCCCGGGCCGGCCAGTGGCAGCCCGCGCTGGACCTCACCGAGAAGGCCACGCCCGTGAACAGCAACAGGGTGTTCGGCAACCCGGAGCCTTTGCGCCACTACCTCCGCGCCGGCTGGCTGGACGAACTGCTGGACCCGGAGGCTGCTTCGGCAGAACGGACCGAGGCCAGGCGCAGCGACACCGCCTATGCCTTCCCGTACGGCCTCGACGACTACGACGCGTTGCACCGGGCCCTCGAGGCTGACCCCAGGGACAAAGTGGCGCACGGGCTGCTGGGGTGTTGGCTGCTGGACGCAGGCCGCACCACCGACGCCCTTGCCCACCTCGAAAAGTCCATGGTGCTCGGTTCGGCGGACCCGGTGGTGTGGCGGAACGCGGCCGTCGCCGCCGTCAACACCGGCGGCGATACCGCTGCCGCAGACCGGTACTTCCGGCATGCCCTGGAACTGAGCCCGGATGACGCCCGGCTCGTCTTTGAACGGTCCGTCCTGTCCGGCCTCCGGGGGGTGTCCGTCAAAGACCGCATCGCCGCCATTGAACGCCACAACCGTTCCGTTCCGGACCGGGATGACCTGGCGCTGCTCTACGTCAACCTGCTCATCGACGCCGGGCGGGTAGTGGAGGCCCTGGCCATCATGTCCACCCGCACCTTCCAGCCCTTCGAAGGCGGTGAGGGGCTGGCGCTCGCAGCCTACGACCGGGCGGCCGTTGAGCGCGCCCGCCAACTCATGGAGCAGGATCCGACGGCGGCAGTCACCCTGCTGCGCGCCGGCGTCGAACCTCCCGCGAACCTGGGCGAGGGGCGGCACCCGGCGGACAGCATGGCCGAACGCCTGGTCGCGCTGGGCGACGCGCTGGAGACGGCGGGGGATACCGAAGGGGCAGCCGGTGCCTGGAACTCCGCCTGCCAGGAGGGCCATCCGCTCGCGGTGGACCCCAGTCCCACCAGCCCCGCTGATTACTGGAGGGGTGTCGCCCATACCCGGCTCGGCAGGCAACCAGAAGCTGATCGTGTCTGGCAAAGTCTTGAGGCCCGCGCGGACGAGCTGGCAGCCGCGCCCGCAGCTCCCGACTACTTCGCCACGTCCCTGCCCGAGTTGCTGCTGTTCGAGACAGATACGGCCGCAGCGAGGAGCGAAACGGCGAAGTGCTTGCGCGCCTTGGCCGCTGACGGCCGCACCCTGCCAAACAGAACGAACCAGAAAGAAAGCGCAAACCTGTGACAGACAAACCGAGGTACCTCGGATCCGGGACGATCGATAGTGGAACCGCCTCCCTGACAGGAGCACCGCCGTCGCACCTTCCACCCCGCCTGGCCATCACCCTCTGGGACTTCTCCTGGTACACCCGTGCCGAGGACGGCGGCCCGTACGCCGATCTGGATGCTGCCTGCGCCAAAGCGGCAGAGCTCGGCTACAACACCATCCGGATCTGCGCCGCCCCACTGCTCCTCTTCGCCGGTCTGGGGCTGGAGGACCTGGCCAGTGACCTTGAAATTGAAGGACTCGGAAAGGCGCCGGATGGGGGAATCTACGGCAGGGGAACGCGCTGGTACGACGCTCCCGGGGGCTACCGCCTGAACCTGCAGCAGCGGCTCCTGGAACTGTTCGACGCTGCCGCCCGGCACGGGCTCGTGCTCATCCTGGCCAGCTGGGAGTACCAGCAGTCAACGGTCTTCGCCGGCACCCCGCGATGGTTTGAGGCCATCGACGCCGTTCCGCTCAACGACAGGTACCGTGTCCTGGCCGACGCCTGGGACCGGCTTATCAACGCGCTCACCGCAGCCGGGCACCGTGACAGCATCGCCATGGTGGAACTGCATAATGAGGTGGACTTCTCCATCCTGCCCGCGCTGGCCGACGGCGGCAGCGGGCAGCTGCATCGGCTCCGGAGCCTTCATCCGGACCTTCTCGTTACAGCCAGCTACGGCAAACCTCCACACCTGGCGATGCACACTCTGGCCGATGGCCTCGGTGCAGCCCAGTTCCACGTCTACAGCTACGGTGTGCTGGACGCGCTGCAGCAGCAAATCGACATCCGCTCCGAAGGAACCTCCGGGTTTCCCAACCCTGCGCTGCGTGCCCTGCTGCGGCCTGACGCCCCGTCGGTCGAGGAGTATGGACGGCTGGCCGGCTGGAAGTACCGGGCCACTGTGGTCACGGACCAGATGTTCTACGGCTACGACTGGATAGACGCGGACGCCTGGGACGCCTGGCTTCACAACGAATACGGCAAGTACCGGGAGGTGATGCAGCGGGAGATCGAGTCGCGCGTCATCGCCATCGCGGCGTGGGCACGGTGGAAGAAGGTCCCCACGGTAGTGGGCGAGGGATGGATCGGCTACACCCCGCTTGACGGCACGTTCGAGGAAGGGCCCGTGGGGCGGGACCTGGCCGAACGCGGCATCCGCACTGCGCTGGACCACGGGATCTGGGGCATGGTCCTGTGCTCCAATGCCGCCCCGCACCACCCGATGTGGGCCAATGAAGCGTGGCAACGCCGCATGAACAGCCTCATCCTCACCGCCCCGGCCAGCTCAAAGAATCCACCCATGCGCTTTGACCCCGCCACCCTCGAAGACAGCACCCTCGAACAGGGCACCCGCGAACCAGCCGGCAGCGTTGAACTCCTGAAGGCCACCCACCGGCCCCGCGAAGAGGCCCTCCAGCTCCCACCCATGAGCAACACCGAGGAGCCCCACAACAGATGGCGGCTGACCAGCCACTACATCGAATGCGCGGGCCGGCCGGCCGTGCCTGTGTCCGGCGAAATCCACTTCAGCAGGCTGCCCCGAAGCCGCTGGGAAGAGCGGCTGCGGCTGATGAAGGCTGGCGGTATTACGGTGGTGGCCTGCTACGTCTTCTGGATCCACCACGAACAGGCCGAAGGCGAAGCGCGGTTCGATGGCAACCTGGACGTTGCTGCCTTCGTCCGGCTGTGCGCTTCCGTGGGCCTGGATGTGGTCCTGCGCATCGGGCCGTGGGCCCACGGCGAGGTCCGCAACGGCGGCTTCCCGGACTGGGTGCAGGCGGCCGCCGTCGAACACCGCACCAACGACCCCGCCTACCTGGCCCTGGTGCAGCGCTGGTTCACCCGCCTTGGCACCGAACTGTGGAGGCTGACCGGTCCGGACAGCAACGTCATCGGCATCCAGCTGGAGAACGAACTCTACGACCAGCCCGGACACATCACCGAGCTGAAGAAACTCGCCCGGGCCGCAGGGCTGAGCGCCCCCATCTGGACTGCGACTGCCTGGGGCGGCGCCGACATCCCGGAGCGCGACGTCCTTCCGGTCTTCGGCGGTTATGGTGACGGCTTCTGGGTGGACGCGGACGCCCCCTGGGATCCGACGTTCCGCCAGCATTACTTCTTCAGCCACGACTGGGACGACCCTGGCATCGGCGCCGACCTCCGCGAACATTTCTCGGGCAGCGGCGCAGCACCGCCGCGCTCGCCGTCAGCCCTTTACCCGCCGGCCACCTGTGAACTGACCGGCGGGATGGCCGCGGCCTACCAGCGCCGGCCGTGGCCCAAGGGCAAGGATGTGGCCGCGGTGGCCAACAGCAAGATCGGCAGCGGCTCCGGGTGGCAGGGCTACTACATGTTCGCCGGAGGAAGCAATCCTCCCGGCGGCCTGCAGGAATCCCAGGCAACGGGCTACCCCAACGATCTTCCGGTGTTCGACTACGACTTCCACGCCCCGATCGGCTCCTCCGGGAGATTGGCTCCCTGCTTCGGACAGCTCCGCAGGCAGCACGCGTTCCTCGCCGGGTTCGGTGAACGCCTCGCCCCCATGCCGTCCACGCTCCCGGACCGGATGCCGGCCGGCGTTGAGGACTCGGAGACGCTCCGCTGGGCGCTGCGTTCCGATGGTCAATCCGCGTTTGTGTTTATCACCTGGCACCAGCCCCACATCCCGCTTCCGGACCACGCCGGAGCGCAGTTCAGCCTGTCCCTGGCCGATGACGCCGTGACGTTCCCCGCCAAGCCCGTCGCCATCCCTTCCGGGACAATCGCCGCCTGGCCCGTGAACCTCGAGATCGCGGGAGTGCGCCTGCGCTGGGCAACGGCGTCGCCGCTGACCCTCCTGGGCCCGGACGCGGCACCCACACTGGTCCTTGCCGCCGAGGCCGGAATCGCGCCGCAGTTGTGCCTGGCGGAGGGAACCACGCTTGAGGGGCCTGCTTCTGCGCTGGGTAACAACGTCTACGCCCTGGATGCCGCAGGACCGGTCACCCTTACCGCGAAGTCCCCGGAGGGCTCCCTCAAAATCCTCGTCCTACCGTCCGGACTGGCTGACCAGGCATGGGTCCTGGACACTCTGCGGGGACGCGGGCTGGTCCTCTCAGCTGACCCGCTCTGGGTCGGCGCGGATGGGCTCCTGACCGGGAGGTCTCCCGGCCCGCCATCCGTTCGGCGGTACTCCGTTGGGACTGCCCGCTTCGACGACGTTCAGGGTGCAACCGTGCCGCTTGTTCGGACACGCCTGACCCTGCCTGCCGGAATGATCCGTGCCGCGGGGCCGGTCCCGGCCTCCTTCGGCTCCTTGGCCGGGCGGGCCGCCGCCCCCTCCGAGCGGGCCATTGAGGAGCTGGCGGCAGTTTACCGGCTTGACCTGCCTACGGCGGCATCCCCGGCGGGGGAGGGGCGCACCGAGTTGGAAGTCACCTGGGCCGGAGACGTCGCCCGCCTGCTCGTGGACGGCACAGTGGTTGCTGACCGCTTTTGGGACGGTTCGCCCTGGGTCATTGACGCGCAGGACGCCGGCGTCCGCCCCGGCTCCGAGGTCCTGCTCCAGATCTTTCCCCTCCCGAAGGATGCGAAGGTGGGAGTGCCGCTCGAGGCCCAGCACCGGCGTGACGACGTCAACGGCGACCTGGCTGCCCTGGACAAAGTGGAGCTGCTTTACTGGACGGCCTGGCAGGAGGTGCCCGCCTAACCGGTCCCTACGGCTAGGCCCGGCCATACCGGCCCAACGCCCCCTTCCGGCATAGTATGGACGTTTCGTGACGGAGGGAGCGGGCGTGGAGCGCGCAACGGGGTTCCAGAACCAGCGGCTCGTGGTGGTTCCGCGGCCGCTGGTCCGGGAAGCCCTCACCCGTCCGGTCACCCGGCGCCTTGTGGTCACCGACGCCGGAGTCTTTCCGGTTGCGGAGGCGCACGGGCGGTACCGCCCGCAGGGCGCACAGGAAACCATCGTGATGATCTGCGTCGCGGGGGCGGGGTGGGTGGAAACCGCCGGTTCCCGGCACGACGTCGGCAAGGCCACCGCCGTCGTCATTCCCGGCGGCACAGGGGAGGCACATGCGTACGGTGCCTCCCAGGACGACCCATGGACGATCTGGTGGTGCCACGTCCGGGGTGCCGACGCTGCCGAACTCATCGGAGAATCGGGAGTCCGGCCGGACCGGCCGGTCATTCCGCTGGTGGCCGTGGACCGGCTGACGGCCATGCTGGATGAGATCATCACGGCCTTGGAACAGGACCAGTCACCTGCCCGCCTGGTGGCTACGGCAGGGATGGCGTGGAAACTGCTGGCCACGCTGGCTGTGGACCGCCGCCTTCCGGAGCAGGGGACCCCGCTGCAGCAGGCGATGAAATTCCTGGAGGACAGGGTGGACGGTGCCATTCGGCTGCCCGAGCTGGCCAAGGTAGTGGGCGTGTCATCGTCGCAGCTGAGCAAGCTGTTCCGGGAGGCTACCGGCGGGGGAGTACTGGCCCACCACACTGCCCTGAAGATGGCCCGGGCGCGGCTCCTCCTCGATACAACTGGTTTGTCGATCGCGGAGGTGGGGCGTGGAGTCGGGCTGAATGACCAGTTCTACTTCTCCCGCCAGTTCCGGCGGCTCCACGGCGTCAGCCCCAGGACGTACAGGGCGGAACGGAAGGGCTGACGGGGCTTAACGGGGACGCTGGCTGCCTGCCGTTACTGCAGTGTTACGGCCGCGCTGCGTCAGATGGCGCGGATCATTGACAGCCCGCCGCGGACTGCGGAAAGTGGTTGTTGCATCTGTTCCAGCCCAAGGCTGGAGTTCGGGGGTACCCATGGGCAATGACGGCTGTGGTTTTCAGTTGAGGCTGCTGCAATCGTGGCAACTTCGCCAGGACACCGAGGTCCTGCACGTCGCCACACGGCAACAACGGCTCATTACTGCGCTGGCTATCCACGGTCCCCGTCCCCGGAGCTTCCTTGCCGGCCTGCTGTGGCCGGAGTGTACAGAGCCCAGGGCCCTCGAAAGTCTGCGGGTTGCCGTGCATCTCACGTCGCGGCAGGTGCCCGGCCTGCTGGTCAATGCCGGGACTGTCCTCGCGCTCAATGAAATGGTGGACGTGGACCTGCGCCGGCTTCGGGTGCAAATCCAGGAGCTGTGCCGTGGCGGGCTCAACGGAAACGCCTCCGCCCTCCTCGAGCAACTGCGGGATGCCGAGCTGCTTCCGGGCTGGTATGAGGATTGGGTGCTCTTTGAACAAAGCCGGTTGACGCAGGACCGGCTCCATGCTTGTCACATCATTGCCCGGGGTTCCTTGGCCCGCTCCGATTACGAGTCCGCCGTGGAGGCCGGGGGGGCCGCTCTGGTCCTCGAGCCGCTGTATGAAAGCGCTGTTGGACTGTTCATAGAGGCGGAACTCCGGCAGGGCAACATCGCTGCGGCCCTCCGCGCATTCAATAGATACAAAGCCCAGCTGGCCGCGGACATGGGACTTATGCCGTCGGAGGCTCTTAAACGCCTCGTAGCGGACATACCGTCACAGCCGGGCCCCAATGAACTGCGGCATTACTAGTGCTCGCGGGACTTACTAGTGCTCTAGCGGACCCTCGGACTGGGAGGTGAGCCATTGCCGTACCAGGCCCACCACTTCGAGCGGATCGGCCGTGTAAACGGTTTTGGGCTCAGCGGACGCTGAATGGCTGTAGGTTACCCGTGCGCGAAATGGCGGCGTCTGGTCCGGCTCGTTCCATGTGCGGATAACCAGGGTGCCCAACGAAGGACCCGCAGGGTCCGGCTCGTCTTCCGTGGAGGCTCCTGACGGAGGACCTTCCTTTGTCATGGCATTTCACCTTACTCCCATTCGCGGCTACCCGACCTGCATCGATCCTGCGGGACAACAATCAGGAATCGGCCTGTGTTCGCCCAACTTTTGATCAAGATCGCCCGAGGAAGCAGGCACAATGGGTGCCATGGCTGATTCGGAAGCGGTGACAACCCGGGGCTCAACGGTTGAGGAATGGACGCGGGCGTTGGCTGAGTCCAAGGGTTCGCCCGGGGGAGGGGCAGGAACCGGGGTGATGCTTGCCATTGCCGCGTCACTGGCATCGATGGTGGCCGGCTACACCGAACCGGGTCAAGGGCAGGGTGGGGAGCTCGCCGACATCCACGCGCGGGCGCACGCGCTCCGCGAGGCAGCCCTTCAACTGGCCGACGACGATGCTGCCGCCTCCGAGGCGTTCGGTGCAGCGTTCCGCCTGGAACCAGGGCAGGAGCGTGACGACGCAATCCACCGCGCATCCGTTAACGCCGCGAAGGCATCAGCCGTGCTGGGTGAGCGGGCCATGGAAGCCATCGAAGACCTTGGCTGGCTCTCCTCCAACGGGAATCCGGCACTGATCGCCGATGTTACGGTTGCGTTCGGCGCCCTCCGGGCAGCAGTGACAGGCGCGCGCACCAACGTCAGTTTTGACCTCGCAACGCTTCGGTCCGCAGGTGCCACGCTTGAGCAGATCCGCGAAGAACAACCAGTGCTGTGGGGGACGGTCCAGGAGCTCAACTCGGCCCTTGAACGGATCGACGAACTCATGGCCGGGATGGATCACCGCGCCGCCCCGACCGACACCGCCGCCCCGACCGACACCGGCGCCCCGGAGTAGGCGGCGGCACGCAGAGTTAGCCCGTATTAACCGGTTTCCCGGTGGATCGGCACTAGGCTCCCTCGGGTACAGAGTCGCACTCGATGGAGAGGTAGTCCCCTGTGGGAAACACGGTATTGACGCAGAGCGGAACCGAAGAACGCGGTCTCGCCCGAATAGCCCAACGGATGGCGGCCTGGACCGAGAAATGGTTCCCGGATGCCTACATCTTCGCCCTGGCCGGTGTGGTCATTATCGCCGTCGCCGCACTGGCCATCGGCGCTTCACCCCAGTCCGTCGCTGATTCCTTCGGAAATGGTTTCTGGGACCTGACTGCCTTTACGCTGCAGATGGCCATGGTGGTGCTCACCGGCTACGTCGTGGCAACCTCCCCGCCGGTGGCGAGGCTCATCAACCGGCTGGCCCTCGTTCCGGCCACCGCCCGGACTGCGGTCAGCTTCGTGGCACTGCTGTCAATGTCCGTGTCCTTCCTGAACTGGGGCCTCAGCCTGATCTTCGGCGGCCTGCTGGCCCGGGCGATCGCACGCCGCAAGGACCTCACCGTGGACTACCGGGCACTCGGCGCGGCCGCCTTTATGGGCCTTGGTGCCGTCTGGGCCCTGGGACTGTCTTCCTCCGCCGCTCAGCTGCAGGCCACGCCCGCGTCGCTGCCGCCCGCCCTGCTGAAAATCACTGGAATCCTGGACTTCGGGACCACGATCTTCACGTGGCAGTCCTTGCTCACCCTGGTCATCCTGATGGCCCTGACCACGGTGATCTCGCACTTCTCCGCACCCCAGGGCGGCGCGATCCGCACGGCTGAGGATCTCGGCGTCGACCTCGACGACGAACCCAGCGAAGCCGCACCGCGCTCCCGTCCGGGGGAATGGCTCGAATACAGCAGGATCCTGCCCATCCTCGCAGGCATCCTGACGCTTGGCTGGCTGGTCTCGCAGTACCTGACCAAGCCCTTCCTGACCGTCGTGAGCAGCCTCAACGGCTACCTGCTGGTGTTCCTGATCCTGGGACTGGTGCTGCACGGCACACCGCGGAACTTCCTGCAGGCCGTCACCAAGGCCGTTCCCGCCACCGCCGGCATCCTGGTCCAGTTCCCGCTGTACGCGGCCATGGCAGCAATCCTCACCAAGGCCACCGGCCACGGCGGCATGACCATCTCCGCCCACCTGGCCGAGTTCTTCTCCGACATCGGCGGCAACGGCGCATTCGCCGTGGTTATTGCCTTGTACACCGCCGTGCTGGGCCTGTTGGTGCCATCAGGCGGCGGCAAATGGCTCGCGGAGGCGCCCTATGTGATGCAGTCCGCCACGGACGTCCAGATGAACCTCGGCTGGACCGTGCAGATCTACAACATCGCCGAGGCCCTGCCGAACCTCATCAACCCGTTCTTTATGCTGCCCCTGCTGGCCGTGCTCCGGCTGCGCGCCCGGGACCTTGTGGGTTTCACGTTCCTGCAGTTCGTGTTCCACCTGCCGGTGGTGCTGCTGCTGGTCTGGCTCCTGGGGATGACGTTCGAGTTCGTCCCGCCGGTTATGCCGGCCGGCCAGTAACGAAGTCCCGCCCGGCCTAACGGCGCAGCGCTGCCAGGGCTTCGGCCAGGGGCATGCGCAGCGCCGGGCCGTGTCCGGGAAGAACCACTGCGCCCGGGACTCCGTCCAGGCGGTGGGTGGACTCCAGCGCCGCGGCTGGGTCCGAGTGGTACATGGGATGGAGCATCTGCGGGCCGGTCTTCCGGGTCAGCGGGTGGCCGCTGACGAAGGAATCTCCCGCAGCGATAGCTTCCGCTCCCGAAAGCAGGATCGCGGCGTTGCCCGGCGTGTGCCCCGGCACGGGAATGGCTTCGGGACTGCCGGGCAGCCTGCGGAGCGTGTCGGTGTCCCACGCCCGGGCCTGCGTTGCCGGCCTGGCAGTGAGCCCTCCGGCGTCGATGGCGTGGAGCATCCACCGGAAAACGCGGGGACGCCATGCGCGGACGATGACCTGGCTGAACGTGACCTGGTGCTTTTCTTTCCCCTGGACATGGGCCAGCTCTTCGGGTGAACAGAGAACGGGGGTCCCGTAGGTGCCCGAGAAGTGGGCAGCAGATCCGGTGTGGTCAACGTGGCCATGCGTGATGAGTACGGCCCTGGCATCGGCCGGCTGCAGCCCCAGGTGCCGGATGGATTCCAGCACCAGGGGACGGTCCGCCGGGTAGCCGCTGTCGATGAGAATAAAGCCGGTGCCGTCACGGACCACGACCCAGTTCGAGGCAGGTCCCTCGACGAGGAACACGCCAGGCGCCTGCTCGGAAATCCGCGACGAGGGGTGCCATGCTGCGGCTTTGAATTGCACTGATTAAGCCTAGCTGCCCCTCCCGGGTCACCGCCGGCGGGACAAGGCCCGGTCCAGTCGCCGGAATCGCCCGGCCGCGCTCCGATAAGTACACCCCGGCGCCCGTCCCCGCAGCACCCTTGCGGCGGTGGGTGAGCGCCAGGGCCCCTGTCCGCAGCGGGCGAAAACTTTCCCTCGATTTACACCACACGTCGGGACTACCGTGGAGAGGTGACTGACCGACCCGATATCTTCACAGTTGGTGAACTGCGCGCCGCCGGCCATGTCCAGAAGGACCTGCGCCTTGAGATCCGCGACAACTTACTGGCCGCGCTCGGGGCCGGCCGGGATCCATGGCCGGGGCTGTACGGTTTCACCCGGACCGTCCTTCCCCAGCTTGAGCGCGCGTTGATCGCCGGCCATGACGTGGTCCTGCTGGGTGAGCGGGGGCAGGGCAAGACACGGCTCCTGCGCACGCTGGCCGGCTTGCTGGATGAATGGTCCCCGGTGATCGAGGATTCGGAACTGAACGAACACCCGTACGAGCCGCTCACCGAGCAGTCCCGCGCCCGGGCCCTCACCGAAGGGGACCGGCTGCGCGTGGCGTGGCGCCACCGCTCGGAGCGGTACGTGGAGAAGCTCGCGACGCCGGACACCTCCGTTGCAGACCTCGTCGGCGACGTGGACCCGATGCGCGTGGCGGAGGGCCGCCGCCTGGGCGATCCGGAGACGATCCATTACGGCCTGGTTCCTCGTTCCAACCGCGGGATCATCGCCATCAACGAACTGCCGGACCTCGCCGAGCGGATCCAGGTGGCGATGCTGAACGTTATGGAGGAGCGGGATATCCAGATCCGCGGCTACGTGCTGCGGCTGCCGCTGGACGTGCTCGTGGTCGCGTCCGCCAACCCGGAGGACTACACCAACCGCGGCCGGATCATCACGCCCCTGAAGGACCGCTTCGGCGCCGAGATCCGGACCCACTACCCGATAGAACTGGACGACGAAGTCGCGGTGATCCGGCAGGAGGGGCGGCTCGTGGCCGATGTTCCGTCCGTCATCCTCGAGATCCTCGCCCGGTACACCCGTGCGCTCCGGCAGTCCCCGGCAATCAACCAGACTTCCGGTGTATCGGCGCGGTTCGGCATCGCAGGCGCCGAAACCGTCGCCGCCGCAGCGCTCCGCCGTGCCAGCGTGCGCGGGGAGGGCCAAGCCGTGGCGCGGATTGTGGACCTCGGCACGGCGGTGGAGGTCCTGACAGGCAAGATCGAGTTCGAGTCGGGCGAGGAAGGCCGCGAACAGGCCGTCCTCGATCACCTGCTGCGTACCGCCACCGCCGAAGCCGTGCGGGCACACTACCAGGGCATCGACCTGGGTCCGCTCGTCGGCGCCCTGGACGGCCACCGGACGGTGACCACCGGCGAGCACGTCACGGCGCAGGAGTTTCTGGGGAACCTGCCGTCCCTCAACGGATCCGGACTCTACGACGAAATCAGCAGCCGCCTTGGAGCCACGAACGACGGGCAGCGCGCCGCCGCCATCGAACTGGCACTGGAAGGCCTCTACCTCGCCCGCCGGATCTCCAAGGAATCCGACGATGAGGAAACCATATACGGCTGACAGCAGCGCAGCCGGGAGCGGGACAGCCAGGAACAGAACCAGGAGGCGTCATGGGAATCCACCACCATTCCGCCAGGTACGGCAGGTACACGGGCGGACCGGACCCCCTCGCTCCGCCGGTTGACCTCGCGGAGGCGCTCGACGCCGTCGCAGAGGACGTGATGGCCGGCTACTCGCCCCGCCACGCGCTGGAGGAGTTCCTGCGGCGCGGCGGCAGGAACCGGGAAGGCCTGGACGATCTCGCCCGCCGCGTCCAGCAGCGCAGGAGTGAATTGCTGGGCCGGCACCGGCTGGACGGCACCCTGAATGAGGTGCAAGAGCTGCTTGGGACGGCTGTGCTGGAGGAGCGGAAGCAGCTGGCCCGGGACGCCATGATGGACAACACCGACCGCGCCTTCCGGGAGCTGCAGCTGCAGAACCTGCCGCAGTCCACGGCGGCTGCCGTCAACGAGCTCGCCGCCTACGACTGGCAGTCCAGCACCGCGCGGGAGGCCTACGAGCGGATCAATGACCTGCTGGGCCGGGAGGTCCTGGACCAGCGGTTCGCCGGAATGAAGCAGGCACTTGAGAACGCCACGGATCAGGACCGGGCGGCTGTGAACAACATGCTGCGCGATCTCAACCGGCTGCTGGACAAACACCGGCGCGGCGAGGACACCGAGGAGGACTTCCAGGAGTTTATGGCACGCCATGGCGGGTTCTTTCCGGAGGACCCGCAGTCCGTCGAGGAGCTGATTGATGCCCTGGCCAAGCGTGCCGCCGCGGCGCAGAGGCTCCTGCAATCCATGTCCCCCGAACAGCGTGATGAGCTGATGCGGCTGTCCGCGCAGGCCTTCGGCTCGTCCGAACTCATGGCCCAGCTGGACCAGCTCGACTCCAGCCTGCGCGCCCTGCGCCCCGGTGAGGACTGGACCGGCTCCGAACGCTTTGAGGGCCAGGAAGGGCTGGGCCTGGGCGACGGCACCGGCGTGCTTCAGGATATTGCGGAGCTGGACGGGCTGGCGGAACAGCTGGCCCAGTCCTATAGCGGATCAAACCTCGGCGATCTGGACCTTGATGCCCTCGCCCGGCAGCTTGGACCGAATGCCGCCGTGACCGCCCGCACGCTCGCTGACATAGAGCGGGCCATGCAGGACGGCGGCTACCTCCGACGGGGAGCCGACGGAGACTTGCGGCTGTCTCCGCAGGCGATGCGGCGGCTGGGCAAGTCTTTACTGCGGGACACTGCGAAACAGCTGTCCGGCCGGCAGGGACGGCGGGACACGCGCGTGGCCGGAGCCGCCGGGGAGCAGACCGGTTCCAGCCGGCAGTGGGAGTTCGGGGACGCGGAACCGTGGGACGTCACGCGCACCCTGACCAACACGGTCAACCGTACCGTGGCCGACGGCGGAAACCCCGCCGCCGGACTCCGGCTGACGCCGGCCGACATCGAGGTCAGCGAAACAGAGGCCCGCACCCAGGCTGCCGTCGTCCTGCTCGTCGATGTTTCGTTCTCCATGGCGGCCGAGGGGCGTTGGGTCCCGATGAAGCGCACTGCACTTGCCCTGCACCACCTCATCTCCACACGCTTCCGCGGGGACCGGCTGGAGCTGACAACGTTCGGACTGCACGCGCAGTCGATGGATATTGGCGAGCTGACAGCCCTGCCGGTGCGGCGGGAGCAGGGTACCAACCTTCATCACGGGCTGCTGCTCGCCGGCCGCTTCTTCCGCCGGCACCCATCCATGCAGCCGGTCCTCCTGGTGGTGACCGACGGCGAACCCACCGCGCATCTGCTGCCGGAGGGCGTGCCGTGGTTCTGCTGGCCTTCGGACCCGGAAACCATCCGCGTCACCATCGCCGAGCTGGACCGGCTCGGGCGCGCAGGGACACAGGTGACATTCTTCCGGCTCGGCGACGATCCCAGCCTCGAGCGGTTCGTCCAGCGCATGGTGCGGCGCGTCGGAGGCAGGGTCGTGGCGCCCGACGTCGGAGGGCTCGGGGCGGCCGTGGTGGGAGAGTACCTGCGGGCCCACTTCCGGGGGCAGACTTTCGGCGACACGGACTGGGCGTCTTAGGCTGACTGGCCGGAGGCATTCAACAATGACGCCGCCGTCTCACGGGTGCGGCTGCCTCGGCAGGGTGAGGATTTCGGCACCGTCGCTGGTGATGGCGATGGTGTGCTCGCTGTGTGCAGTCCGGCAGCCGGTCGCGCTCCGGAGCGTCCACCCGTCGGGATCGGTGATGAGTTCAGCCGTGTCCGCCATGACCCAGGGCTCCAGTGCCAACAGCAGCCCGGGGCGCAGGGTGTATCCGCGGCCGGGGCGTCCGGTGTTCGGAACATGCGGGTCCTGGTGCATCGTTGATCCGATGCCGTGGCCGCCGAACTGCGTGTTGACCGGGTAGCCTGCCTCGCTGAGCACGGTGCCGATGGCATGGGAGATGTCGCCGATGCGGGCTCCGGGACATGCAGCGGCTATCCCTGCGTTTAGCGCGCGCTCGGTCGCGTTGATCATCGCGATGCTTTCGGACGGCTTCGAGTCGCCCACGATGAAGCTGATGGCAGAGTCTGCAGCCACTCCGTCCAGCAGGACGGCGAGGTCCAAAGTCAGCAGGTCGCCGTCGGCAAGCGTGTAGTCGTGCGGCAGCCCGTGCAGCACGGCATCATTGACGCCCGTGCAGATGTAGTGGCCGAACGGCCCGCGCCCAAAGGACGGCGCGTAGTCCACGTAGCAGGACACTGCTCCGGCCTCCACAATCATGGCCTTGGCCCAGCGATTGATGTCCAAAAGATTGGTGCCCGCCGTGCTGCGGCTCTTCAGCGCCTGCAGGATGTCAGCGACCAGGGCTCCTGCCTCCCTGGCCCGGGCCACTTCGGCAGAGTTCAGGATCTCGATCATGCGGGGCCTTTCTCACGCACCAATAACTGTCCCGGCCATTATCCTCAATCACGCAGTGCCCGGCGGTCAGGGAAGGGATTCCTCCGCCGGTCCCTTGTCCGGGTCCTCCGTGGACGCGTTGGCCCGGTCCGCGGGAGCGCCCTGCCGGCGGCTTGCCAGCAGGAACGGAACCGCAAGGCTTTGGAAGATCCCGGCCAGGGCCAGTGACGCCGGATAGCCGTAGAGGTCCGCGGTCCTGCCCAGGACCGGCTGCACCACTACGCCGCCGCTGGATCCCATCAGGGAATCGAAACTGAGGACGGTGGCGCGCTGCTTCGAGGGGATCATGTCGTTCACGTAGGCCTGCCGGACGGGCGTTGCCGCGGAGTCGATGACCGCCCACACCGTCAGCAGGACCAGGGCCACCCAGAACACCCGGGTGAATCCGAGGACCAGGAGAAGCGCCGCGCTGATGCTGCCGCTGAGGATCAGCACCGAGGTGCGCTTCCGGAACAGGCGCCTGACGTAGGGCGCAAGCCAACCGCCCACCACCTCGGCGCCGGCCACGATGGCCGCCGCCAGTCCGGCGATGGAATAGGCGCGGGGATCGCCAAAGAGCTCCAGCAGAAACGGCTGCAGGGCATAAAAAACATAGATCCCGACGCCGGCGCTGAAGGGGGCGGCCAGCATCACGTACCGGACGGGCGGGATTTTCAGGCCGTTCTCGATCGAGGCGGACAGCACCGCCCGTGTTGCACGCAAAGGGTGCGTTGACCGCTCAGGGGTGAACCCGACGTCGTGCATCAGTCCAAAGGCCACCGCGAACATAGCCAGCAGCACACCCACCCGCACCAGGAACGGCACACCGAGGTCCGTGGCCTGGGCGATGACGCCACCGGCCACCGAACCGGCGAGCATCGCCACGCCCGAAACCATCTGGCCGCGCCCGAACACGCCCTCCAGCCCGCCGTCGTACCCCGAGTAGCGCAGGGCATCAACAAGCCAGGCTTCCACCGCACCGGAGAAAAAGGTGAAGCTTAGGCCCAGCAACACCGACACCACAGCCCACAACACGAACGGGGCCGAGAACTGCCACAGCAGGTAGTAGAGGTAGGTGGACCCCGCCAGCGTCACGGTGCCGAGCAGGAACGACACCCGGCGGCCCCAGCCATCGGCGACCACCCCGGTGGGGACCTCAAAAATCACCATGCCCACCGTGAAAAACGCGTTGGCGGCAAAGGCCTCGAAATTGCTGAGTCCCGCGTCCAGCAGGAACAGCGTGTTAACGCCCCAGATGAATGACGCCGCAAGCGTATTGCCCAGCGTCAGCGTCAGGTAGATGCGCTGGATCCTTCGGGCCGCGGCGTTCATCGGTTCACTGGCCCGGCCCCTCCGTGCAAGGAACACGAGGCCATTCTCGCCCCGGGCAGGCTCATTGTGCCAGAGGCGACGCGCCGTTGCCGCCCGGACAGCCCCATTCCGTGTCAGGATCAGGGTATGCCTGACCGCCTGATGCTGCTGGACACCGCCTCGCTGTACTTCCGCGCCTTTTACGGCCTGCCTGATTCGATCCGCCGTGCCGACGGGATTCCTGTCAACGCCGTCCGGGGACTCCTGGACATGATCGCCAGGCTGACCACCGACTACGGGACCACCCATCTCATCGCGTGCTGGGATGACGACTGGCGGCCTCAATGGCGCGTTGACCTCGTCCCCACCTACAAGTCCCACCGCGTGGCGGAAGCCATCACGGACGCCCCGGACGTGGAGGTGGTGCCGGACGCCCTCGAGGCACAGCTTCCCATGATCCGGCGCGTCCTGGGCCTGGCCGGAATCGCCATCGTGGGTGCTGCCGACCATGAGGCCGACGACGTTGTAGGCACCTACGCCAGCCACGCCGGCTTTCCCGTCGACGTCGTCACGGGGGACCGCGACCTCTTCCAGGTCTGCGATGACGCCCGCCAGGTGCGGGTGGTCTACACCGCGCGCGGGATGAAAAACCTTGAGGTCATGACCGAAGCGGTGGTGGTGGGGAAATATAAGGTGCTGCCGCAGCAGTATGCGGATTACGCCACCCTTCGCGGCGACGCGTCGGACGGCCTGCCGGGTGTGGCCGGTATCGGGGAGAAGACGGCAGCGTCGTTGCTCCTGAAGTACGGAACCCTCGAGAACCTGCTGGAGGCAGCGGCGGACCCGGGCAGCGGCCTGTCGTCACCTGTCCGCGCCAAACTGGATGCCGCCGCCGATTACCTTGTGGCCGCGCCCGCCGTCGTACGCCTTGTGCGGGACCTCGACCTGCCTTCCCTGGAGGACGCCGGCGCCCAACTGCACCCTGTCACCGGGGAGGCCCGCGCGGAACTCGAAGGCCTCGCCACCGAATGGAACCTCGGCGGATCGGTCCGGCGGCTCCTCGACGCGCTGGACCGCACCCCGCGAAGCTGAGCTGCAGGGCACCCGCGCTGCGGTGGCTATCCGGGCCTGGCGGCGAAACTGCCCATTTCTTGAGCAAAAGTGACATGTTTGGGCAGCATTCCTGCCGTTAGGGTGGCTTCAGTGGTTCAAGCAGCCGGGCCGCTCCCAAAGGGGGGATTGGAGTGCTCATGGCCGACAGCCCGGACACGCAGGGCAGCGCCGAAGCGGACGCGAAGCAAAGCGGTGCCGGCGACGCGCCCGAGGCCGGGGATGGTGAGCAGCAGGAGGAGCCCCCTGCTGCCCCGCCCGAGGCGCCCCCTGCCGCCGAGCCTGAGGCGCCCCGCCGTCCCCGCCTTTACGGCTACGATCCGGACCAGTGGCCGGAGCTTGGTTGATGCCGGCTTCCGCGCACAGGTATCCGGCCGGCGCCGCCAGCAGACAAGCCAACCATGGCGTGGCTAAGCTTGGTGTGTCCGGACGATCAGCCTGCTGACGAAAGCGCGGTGAGTGCAATGCCGAAGACGGGAAAGAATGACCACGCCCGCAAGGACGAGCTCCCCTCAACCCTGCAGCGCTCGGACCAGAAAGCGCAGGACACGTTCGCGAAGACCTACGATTCCGCCATGGAGTCCTATAACAAAGACGAAAGCCGCGCCGCCCGCGCGGCTTTCGCCTCCTTGAAGCACAGCTACGAAAAGGTGGGGGACCACTGGGAGCCCAAGGAGAAACGCGGCCCTTCTGACAAACGGGCGGAAAAGGGACTCGACGCGGACGAGCCCACCGCCGGCGGCGTGGACGCCAACGCCTCAAAGAAGCACTTGTTGGAGCGCGCCCGGGAACTGGATATCGGCGGCCGCTCAAAAATGGACAAGGAAGAGCTCGTCAAGGCGCTGCAAAAAGCCAACGACGCCGCCACCCGCAAAGCACGCGAAAAATAGACAGCAACCAGGCAAAGACGCCAGGAGGTTCCGATGTCGGTTAGAGGCACCAAGGACGCAGCAGGCACGGCCGGGCGGGGCGGGCCGGAAGGTCGCCCGGGCAACGCTTCTGCCGCAGTGTCGCCGCGGGACCCTGCCCTCGTCAGGAATGTGGCACTCGTGGGCCGCTCCGGTGCCGGCAAGACCACACTGGTCGAGGCATTGCTTGAGGCCAACGGGATGATCACCCGGAAGGGCTCGGTGGTTGACGGAACCACCGTGAGCGACTCCGATCCCGCTGCCATCCACCAGCAACGCTCCGTGGCACTGTCAGTGGTTCCGCTGCCGGTGGCCGGAATGAAGATCAACCTCCTGGATACCCCCGGCTATCCGGACTTTATTGGCGAGCTCCGCGCAGGCCTTCGCGCCGCCGATGCCGTCCTTTTTGCCGTCTCCGCCGTTGACGGCGTGGACGCGGGCACCACCGCGATCTGGCAGGAGTGCCAGTACTTGGGGATGCCCCGGGCAGTGGTCATCACCCGTCTCGATCACCCCAGGGCAGACTACGACGGCGTCCTGGCAGCCTGCCGCGCGGCGTTCGGCGACACCGTGCTTCCGCTCTACGTCCCCGTCCGGACCGGCGGTGACGTCACCGGCCTCCTGGGCCTGCTGTCCGGGACGGTGTACGAGTACCCGCCGGACACCGCGGGAGCGGCGGCCCGTGCCGGTGAGCCGCAGGAGATTGCGGCAGCGGACGCTGTGCGGGCCGAGCTGATTGAGGGGATCATCGCGGAAAGCGAAGATGAAACGCTGATGGAGCGTTACCTTGGGGGCGAGGACATCGATGCCGGAGTCCTTATCGCGGACCTGGAGACCGCCGTCGCGCGCGGCTCCTTCTTTCCTGCGGTGCCAGCCTCGGCGCTGACCGGGCTGGGCACGGCGGAACTGCTGGAGCTGCTCACCAAGGCGTTCCCCTCCCCGCCGGAGCGCACCCTTCCGCGGGCAACCGACCTTGCCGGAGCGCCCGTCCGCGCCCTTGCCTGCGACCCCGAAGGGCCGCTGGCCGCCGAGGTGGTTCGCACCACGGTGGACGCCTTCCTGGGACGCGTCTGTTTGGTCCGGGTGTTCTCCGGAACCCTGCGGGGGGACACCCCGGTACACGTGAGCGGCCATGGGCTGGCAGACCGCGGACACCAGGACCACGACACCGATGAGCGGCTCACCCACCTTTACTCGCCGCTCGGAGCCACCCTTCGGCCCGTGCCATTCTGTATCGCCGGCGATATCGCCGCGGTGGCAAAACTGGGCAGCGCAGAGACCGGAGACACCATCTCAGCCAAGGACCAGCCATTGTTGCTGGCCACCTGGGAGATGCCCGAGCCGCTGATGCCAGTGGCCATTGAAGCCGATTCCCACGGCGACGAGGATGCCCTTGCCCGCAGCCTCGGGAAGGTGGCCGCCGGTGACCCCACCCTCCGGGTGGAACGGAACGCAGAAACCCACCAGCTGATCCTCTGGTGCATGGGGGAGGCCCACTCCGAAGTGGTGCTGGACCGGCTGCGGGACCAGGGCGTTAAACTGCACACCGTCGAGGTGGTGACGCCGCTGCGGGAGACCTTTTCAGCCCGCGCGGCGGGGCATGGGCGCCACATCAAACAGTCCGGCGGGCACGGCCAGTACGCGGTCTGCGACATCGAGGTTGAGCCGCTGCCCAGGGGCAACGGCTTCGAATTCATCGACAAAACGGTGGGTGGCGTGATCCCCGGAACGTACATCTCTTCGGTGGAGAAGGGCGTCCGTTCGCAGATGCAGAAGGGCGTTGCGTCCGGCTTCCCGGTGGTGGACGTCCGCGTGACCGTGGTGGGAGGCAAGGCACACAGCGTCGACTCCTCGGACGCGGCTTTCCAGGCAGCCGGGGCCCTGGCCTTGCGGGAAGCGGCGGCGGCAGGAAAAATCCAGCTGCTGGAACCTGTCTCGTCCGTGGCGATCAGCGTCCCGGACGAGCACGTGGGGACCGTCATGAGTGATCTTTCGGGGCGCCGCGGCCGGCTGACAGGCACCAACTCCTCCGGCGGGGACCGGACCGAGATCACCGCGGAAGTGCCGGACAAGGAACTCCTGAAATACGCGGTGGAACTGCGTGCCCTGACAGCGGGCACCGGCACGTTCAGCCGCCAGTACATCCGGCACGATCCCGTCCCCGGCAATATGGCCGCTGCCGGCGCCGGAAGGTGAGCCCTGCGCTGCGGGTCTAGGGTCCCTGCGGGGTGTGCTGCTCCACGGTGCCGGGAGCGATGTTCCGGGGCGTAGTTTTCCGCGGCGCGATGGTGAGGGACGCGACGCGCTGCAGCCGTGGGTGGAGCTGGTCGCCGCCCTCCACCACGCCTTTCTGCCACCACAGGTTCATGCCTTCGGGCGCGACCTCCAGGCATGCCAGGTTGTTGTCGAACCAGGGCCCTTTGATGCCCGACCATCTAAAGGGCGGGTCCGGGACCTTCGCGGAGCGCGCCGCCAGTGCGCCCGAGGATGCCGCCAGCCCGTAGGACGAAATCGCCGTGACAAACCGCATCAGCCGCGGCAGCGGGTTCCGGATGGGAGAGCAGACCGCCTGGATGATCCTGCTCCCCGTTGACCGCTGCACTTCGGCGACGTAGGAAAAATGGACGTCCCCGGACAGGAACATTACGGTCTCCGGCGCGTCCCCGCGTTTGCCGTCGGCCACTTCGGTGGCCAGGACGGCAAGGCGCTGGAAGCTCTTCTGGAAGGCTGCCCAGTGTTCGAGGTCCAAAGCCTGGCGCAGCTTCTCCGCGGCTTTGGCGGGCAGGCTTCCCCATGCTCCCTCGGCGATGGCTTCGTTCCACGACTCCACGTAATGCAGCCCCATCGGCAGCAGGAAAGGCAGCGAGGTGGCAATGAGCAGGTGCCGGAACCCGCCGCGCATGCTGTCATCCAGCCAGGCCATTTCGACGTCGTCCAGCAGCGCCCGCCGGTCCGGGGAGAGATTCCGGGCGGCACGGGAGTCCACCACCAACAGCCTGGTGTCGCCGAAGTCCCGGCAAAGGCTCCACCGATAGGTCTCGGGATTGGCATCGGCGCGTTCCACGATCCGGTCCAGCTCAGCACCTATGTCCAGTTCGTTGTCGCCGGTGTGGCGGACCACCCGCTGCCACAATGCGTCCTGTGCACGCTCCTCCGGGGAGAGGTTCCCCAAATGCTGGTACACCCAGTAGGACGCCAGCCCCGAGACCACCCGTTCGTGCCACCACGGTGTGGCCGCCATCTCCTGCTTCCAGGTGCGGGATGCGTTCCAGTCGTCCCGGATATCGTGGTCATCGAAGATCATGGTGCTGGGCAGGGTGGACAGCAGCCACCGGTTGGCGGGGTCGGACCAGGCCAGGTAGTAAAGGTGGGCGTATTCTTCGTAGTCCTTGAGCTCCTTTCCCGGCGGTTCCTTGATGCTGCGCCGGGAGCGGATGAACTTCTGCATTTGCTTGCTGGTCGAGTCCGCGTAGACCTGGTCACCCAGGAAGGCCACGAGGTCCGGCCAGGGGGTGCCGTCGTCGGACGCCATCTGCAGGGCGTAGGCACGCAGGGAGTCGACGCCGTGGCTCCGGTTCCCGGAGGCATCGTGCGGGACGCTGGTGCGGCAGGAGCCGAAGGCCAGCCGGAGCGGCCTGCCAGGTGCCAGGGTCGCAATTTTCGAGGCCGGCAGGCCGGATTCCGGATCGGGCCACACCGTGGTCCCGTCCACCTCGAGAGTGTAGGGAGTCACAGTTCCCGGCGCCAGCCCCATTACCTCCACCAGCGCGTAGTGGTGGCCGTGGACGGCGAAAGTGCGGGCACCCCAGCTGTTGACTCCGGCGCGGACCGTCACCTGCGAGGCGCTGTGCGTCTCCACCCAGATGCTCGCTGAAGTTTCGTCCACGAATCTCATCATGGGGCCGAGCACCAGGGGCGATGTCATGAATAAGTTGTACCCGCTCCGCAGCGGCGGCGCCATGGTCAGGAGCTGAGGGTGCCCCTGACGATGCTGACGCTGGAGTGCGCCGGATTGCCGTCGAGCGGTTCATCGGAGATGTCCACAATCGGGTAGCCGGAGAGGTCCAGTCCTGCCGGGACGTCAAAGCGGCCGGACGAGGAGTTCATGATCCCCAGGCTGACCAGCCGGGAAAGGTCCGGGGCAATGAGCCAGACTTCCTGGTATCCCCGGGCCTCCGTTTTGTCCAGCTGCACCTCAATACTCCGCGAACCGTCGCTGGCCTCTGTCACGGTGGCGGACCCGGAGGCGGTAAACCGGTCCAGCGGTTCCAGCCGGGCCGATGCGAGCGGCACCGGGGCAGCCGTCTGGTTGACAGCCACAACAACCCCGGTAGTGATCACGACGGCGGCCGCTGCTGCCGCCAGCCACGTGGCCGGCCGGCGTAGCCAGGTTACGTTGCCGCTTGTTGTGGGGGGCAGCGGTTCCGCTGGCTGCTTTTTCACGGGGTTCAGGGCCGCAGGTGCACCTGCCGTGGGAGCGCCTGTCGCGGGAGCCGCTGTAGCCGAAGCTTCCGCCGCCGAAGCGCCCGCCGGTGTTTCGCCGGCACGGGCGGGGGCCAATGGGTCCGCAGCGACGGCCCCGGAGAGTCCCAGTGTCCGGTGGATGCCTTCCCAGACGTTCGCGCCCGGACGCTCAAGATGGCTGGCATCAGGCGTGGTCCTGACGGCGTGGACGGCCCGGCGGAGTGCGGCGTACTCGGCTGCGCATTCCGGGCAGGCACGGAGGTGGTCGATGCTGCCGGCGTCCATCGGCTCGTCCAGAGCGAACAGGCTAAGGGCTTCGGGGTCAAGGTGCTGCATGATCCACCTCCAATCTGTGTCTCAGGTGGCTAAGGCTGCGCCGGATGTGACTCTTGACCGTACCAAGGGGAAGGTTCAGCCGCCGTGAAATCTGGTCATGGGTCAAGTCGTCGTAAAACGCCAGGCGCATGATGGAGCCCTGGGGTTCGCCAAGCCGGTCTAGCTCCCCGTCCAGCAACAGCCGGTCGGCCAAAACTTCGGCAGAAGCAGAGGCGGACGTGTCCCCGGCATCGGGCTGAAGTTCGGCGGCCGCGAGTACCTTGCGGTTTTCCCGGGCGGATGCGCTGAGGGCATCGGTGACGGCGTTCCGGGTGATGCCAACAATCCATGCCGGCAGTTCCGCCTTGTGGGGGTCGAAAGTGGACCGCGATTTCCAGACGCGGATAAAGACTTCCTGGGTGACGTCGTCGGCCGCGCTGCGGTTCCTCAGCGCCCGGAGAGCCAGTGTGTACACCAGGGGAGAGAACCGCCGGTAGGCCTCTGCGAGCGCGGTTTCGTCGCCGGCGGAAAAGGATTGATCCAGCTGCGGGTTCCAGCCCCCCAGCACGGGCGGCCGGGACGCGGCGGTGCTGCCGTGTTGCTCATCGCCGGAAGGCGCCTGGTCTGAAGGTGCCAACCCGGCCTCCTTCCCCTCCTCGGCGTTGAGTGTCAGGGCTGCGTAGCGGCTCATTCCAGTTCCGCAGTGACTATGACATTGTCACTGTAGTCTTGTCTCTCGTCCAGCCATCGGCCTCCGCAGGTCACGAGCTTGAGCTGGTGCGGCCCGTCGCGGCGGAAGAGTGAACCGCCGTCGAACTTGTCCTTGGCCATCAGTTCAACGGAGCGCACCCGGTAGTTCAGGGCCGGTGCACCGTGGCGGTCGACGGTAATGCGAGTGCCCGGCGCCAGGTCCCTCAACTGGGACAGCGGGGCCAGGTCAGAGGCGGTGTCCACGTGCCCCGCCACAACGGCTGAACCCGCCGCCGCGCCGGGGGCAGGGCCGTGCCGGTACCAGCCGGCCTGGTGGAAGGCGTCGGGGAGCTCCATAGCGCCGTCCGGGGAGACGCTGGCTTCCACGATGTCCATGCTGATGGTGGTGCCCTCCACTGTCAGGAAGCGTGGTTCGGGGTCCGGCGGAGCTGGCGGTGCGGGGGTGGCGGCGCGCACCGCAATGTCCGGCAACGCGGCGGGTACACCGGAGGAGGCCGGTGAGGCTGCGGCTCCGGAATTTGTGGCGGGCCGGGAAGCGTCCGGCGAGTTTGTGGCGGGCCGGGAAGCATCCGGCGAGGAGGGTGCCTGTGTGCCGCATCCGGACAGCAGAACCGCCGCGGCGAGGACGACGGCGGCTGCCGGCCGGCGTGACTTCGCGGCCACAGAGGCGGTGGCCCCGTCCGTAACGTCCGCCGAACTACGCGACCGTTGCGACGTCGTCGTGCCTTTCATGGGAACAACCTCATCTCCGAGAGTCTGCAGGAAAATCCGCAGCCGGTTCGGTGGGGACATTATGGCGGACCCCGGCCGGCCGGAGGGAATTCCGGTCGGCCGGGGTCCCGGTGTTCAGAGCTTAGGGCTGGTCAGCCTGCTCCTCTTGAACGTGATGCTTAGCTTGCCCTGCGCAGGGCCACCGCGCGGGAAGCCGCCACGGCGCCGAGCAGGAGTGCAAGCCCGGCAGCTCCGAAACCGGCTACTGCCATGGCCTGTCCTGCGGCACCTTCGTCAGCGGCACCCGAGCGTCCGCCCGGGACAGCTCCCGGGGCCGAGTGCAGGCCCTCGATCGTCTGCACGGCGAGCTGCAGGTTCTGGTCAGTCAGGCTGCCCCAGGCGTACACGATGGTGTGTGTGCCTTCGGCTACCGTGACGTCAGCCGGGCCAATAACGGGCTCGGTAGTCCCCGCCGCTGCCACAGCTGCCGGGACGGTGCCGGGATCAAGGGTCAGGGTCTGCTCATTCGGGTTGGCCAGGTTGGAGATGACAGCGGAGCCGGCGGCCAGGACGTCCACGGCGGGAGCCGCTGCGGTGTGCCGGACGGTCAGTTTGCCCTTGCCGGCTGCAATCTGCGAGACGTCGTTGGTGAAGAGGTTCGCGGTGGGCTCGCCGGCGGCATCCAGGTTGGCCACCGCCGTGTAGTTGCCGTTGGCGGCGAGGGTCACGTTGACCGGGCCGATAACGGCAGCGGTTGCGTCTGCTGCGTCGGCAGCGGTGATGGCAAGGGCATAGTTTCCGGCCGGAAGAGCCAACGGCCCGGCAAGGGTGCCGGGAGTGAAGTCATCCAGGGTCCGTTCACCATTGACCCACACGTCAACGGTCAGGCCCGGGACTCCGTGCAGGACGGACAGCTGGGCGTCTCCTTCCGCCGCCTGGGCCGGGCCCGCGAAAGCCAGTGCTGCCGCGATTGCCACTGCTCCTGATGCGAAAATGCTGGGGCGCATGATTTCTCCTTCTGAGGCCCGCTGGGCGGGCGGTTTTTGCTTACACCCCTACTACCGGCACATCCGGTCATCTGGATGCAGATGCATGGAAGTTTTCTGAAAGATTTTTCGGACGGGCGCGGCCCTGCTCCGTTACGGCAGATGTACCGGCATGACCCGCCGTTGCGGTGCGCGTCGGTACGTTGCAAAGCGGTTGAACGCCGGGAAGGGCAGATGGTTTGGTGAGGTAACGATCCAACGAGAGGCCATCCATGACAGCCACCTCAGATCTTGCTCCCCGCCGGCTTCGCGATATTTTCGGGACTTTCGCTACCGGCTTGACGGTGATCACCAGCGCCACGGAAAAGGGCCCGGCGGGGTTCACCTGCCAGTCGTTCGCATCGTTGTCCCTTGAGCCGGCCCTCGTGACCATCAGCCCGGCAAGGACATCCAATACGTGGCCGGTGCTGCGGCAGGCGGGCTCATTTGCCATCAACATCCTCCCCGCGGAACACCAGCACCTCGCGGGGCAGTTCGCCAAATCGGGAACGGACAAGTTTGCCGGCGTTGGCTACTCCGCCTCGCCGCTGGGGAACCCGATCCTTGACGACGCCCTCGCCTGGATCGACTGCGAGCTCCAGGCGGAGTACGACGGCGGTGACCACACCATCGTGGTGGCTGCCGTGCGGCATCTGAGCGCACGGCAGGACGCCGAACCGCTGGTGTTCTTCAAAGGCGCCTACGCCGGGATTGCCCCTGCTGGCCGCCTGCTTGAAGCGGCCGGCTAGCACGCAGCCTGCGGATGGTGCCGTGATGGCGCCAATAGACAGATCCGGCCGTTCAGAATGATATAAACGCGACGAGTTCGCCCACCCGGTCCTCGGGGTAGTTGCGGGCAATGTCTGCCTGGCTCAATACCCCCACCAGGTTGTGCCCATCCAGCACGGGCAGCCTGCGCACCTGGTGGTCCTGCATGGTCCGGATGGCATCCTCAACGGAATCATCAGCGCTGATGGTGACGGGTTTGCCCTCCGCAAATTCTCCGGCCGTTGCCGTGCGCGGATCCCCGCCGGCTGCCAGGCACTTGATGACAATGTCACGGTCTGTCAGCATGCCTTTGAGCCTGTTGTCCCCGCCGCAGATCGGCAGTGATCCCACGTCGAGTTCCTTCATTTTCCTTGCCGCTGCCTCCAGCGTTTCGTTCTCGTTCACGCATTGCGCGCCGCCGCTCATGATGTCCCGTGCCGTTGCCATGTTCGTCTCCCTCATCCGTTATTGCGGGCCTCGTCTGCGGCCGGTCCACAAGCCCAACGGGGGAGCCGTTCGCGGCTTCTTGCGTCGGAAGGCCCGCCGGATGAAAAAGATGCTAAACCTGCCGACTATTGGTGTCCATGGCTGCGGCGGACCCTGCTGGCCCCACTGTCCCGGGTGGATGGGTTCTTGCTTCGCGAAGATGAAGTAGTAAGCTTGCTGATCAATAGTAATAAGCTTGCTGATTAATCCAGGATTGGAGTAGGGCCATGGGCGCAGTTATTGGTGCCGCCTCGGCAGTGGCAGTCACCGCTGCCGGAGCAGCCGCGGCTCTGAGTGCCCCCTTTGGCGCTGCCGGGAACGGGGGCCAGTATCTCGCGGGCCATGTGATGTTGGGGCTGGGACTCGGTCACGCCATCGCCATTCTGCTGCGTGTCGCCACCAGGCGCCTCATGGCTGGGCGGACCGTCAGCATGGCTGAAGAGGATACTGCAGCAGCGCCCGCGCACATGGCCACGGTCACCGTGCTGCCCGCCCGGCCCCCGGCGATGGCTCCGCTGCGGGGCAGGCATGCCGCCTGAAACGCAGCCGCAGCAAGGCAAAGCGGGCATCCCGGCTGGAATGCAGCAGCCGCGTCAGAGCATAGCCGGCAGGCCTCCCGAAACGCAGCCGCCGTATCAAAACAACGCCGGCAAGCCGCTTCTGCAGAGCCTCCGTACCTGGCGGACCGCTGCGGTGCTCGTGGCCGTGGCCGGCCTGGCCGCGGCCCTGATCGCTGCCACGCCGCTCCTGCGGCCGGCGGATCCGGATGAAGGCACGCTCCGCGGGCTGCAGATACGGGTGCTGACCATCAGCCAGGCCGCAGCCGAGAACCGCATGGATGGGGCCCTCGCTGCATTGGACGCGCTGGAGAAAGACGTGAACGACGCCGCCGGACGGGGCCAGATCTCGTTGTCCAGGTACCGCGGAATTGAGGCAGCCGTGGACTCGGTGCGGGCGGACATCACCGGCCGGATGGCAGCGGTGTCGGCGGCTGTGGCCCCGACGGCGGGAACCGCGGACACCCCTGCGGCTACCGAACCCGCGCAAGTGCAGCAGCCAGTCGACGTTGAGCCCCAGCTGCCCGTCGTCGTACCGGCAGCGCCCGCTCCGGCGCCCGTTCAGGAGGCACCGGTGCTGCCGCAACCGGCAAAGGACAAGAACAAGGACAAGGGGAAGGGCAAAGACCAGGGAAAGCAGTAGTCCAACTTCCGGCACAATGGACGGATGACTTCACCGGGCAGGCAGCAGCAGCCGACCACCGGTAAACCCTTCGACATTGGGGCTATCGGAGCAGGCCTGGCCTTCGCCAGTTCAGCCCAGGCACTGGTGCAAGCTCTGACCGGCGGTGGCAACCACGGCGGACCGCGCGCTGTGGGCGGCGGTTATGACGGCGGCCCCCGCGCCGCAGTGGTGCAGGCGCCGCCCGGAACCGGCAAAACCACGCTGGTTCCGCCCCTGCTCGCGAACCTCACTGCGGAGGGTGCCGGGCGCGTGGTGGTCACCCAGCCGCGACGGGTTGCTGCCCGTGCCGCCGCGCGCCGGCTCTCGGTCCTGGACGGCAGCCGGTTGGGCAGCCGCGTTGGCTACACGGTGCGGGGAGAGCGGCAGGGCGGTTCCGGGACGCTGGTCGAGTTTGTGACACCCGGCATCCTGCTCCGACGACTGCTGTCCGACCCCGGCCTCGACGGGGTAGCAGCTGTGGTTTTGGACGAAGTCCATGAACGGGGGCTGGAGACCGACCTCCTCATCGGCATGCTCGCAGAGGTCCGGGAACTGCGCGGGGACCTCACCGTCGTCGCCATGTCCGCAACCCTGGACGCAGCCCGGTTTGCCGCCCTGCTCGCCAATACCGACGACGGAACCCCGGCTCCCGTCGTCGACTGTCCCTCGGTGCTCTATCCCCTGAAGACGGAGTGGCGCCCTGCTGCGGGAGCGCGCCTGGACGGCAGGGGAGTCACACCCGCCTACCTCGACTACGTTGCCGCCACCGCCGCGGAGGAGTTGACGCATGCGGTAAGCGTAGACAGCTCCACTGATGCCCTGGTCTTCGTCCCCGGTGCGAGGGAGGTCTCCCGGGTAGCGGCTGGGCTTCGCGGCCGGCTGGGACCGGGCATTGACGTCCTCGAGCTTCATGGCCAGGTGGGTCCGGCCGAGCAGGACCGCGCAGTGTCGGGTCGCCTGCCCGGGGGCAGCGCCAGGATTATCGTTTCCACGGATCTTGCGGAGTCCTCCCTCACGGTCCCGGGTGTCCGGCTGGTCATCGATTCCGGCCTCACCCGGGAACCCCGGCGCGACGCCGGCAGGGGCATGAGCGGGCTGGTCACCGTTTCCTGCTCCCGTGCCTCAGCAGACCAGCGCGCGGGGCGCGCAGCCCGCCAAGGTCCCGGGCGGGTGGTCCGCTGCTACGACCAGCAGGCTTTCGGTGCGGCGCCGGCCCACGTGACGCCCGAAATCAAGGTCGCGGACCTGACAGGGGCCGCCCTGCTCCTGTCATCCTGGGGTTCGCCGCGCGGTGAGGGGCTCGCGCTGCCCGACCAGCCGCCGCAGCAGGCGATGGACGAGGCGATGGAGGTCCTCCGCGAACTTGGTGCAGTCACCGACGACGGCCAGACCACCGGCATGGGAAGGCTCCTGGCCACCATTCCGGCTGATCCCCGGCTGGCCCGGGCCCTGCTCGACGGGGCGGCATTCGCGGGACCCGCACCGGCAGCGGAAGCAGTGGCACTGGTAACGGGGGATCACCGCGCGCCCGGCGCAGACCTGACCCGGCTGCTGTCCCAGGTGCGGAACGAAGCAGGGCCGGAAGCGCGTCGCTGGGCCGAGGACGCCCGCCGCCTTGCGTCCCTCGCACAGCAGAGCGCGCCCTCCGCTTCTCCCGCACCGCCGGCCGCGGTCACCGGCGCGGCCGTGGTGGGCGCCGTCGTCGCACTCGCCTTCCCTGACCGGGTGGCACGCAGGGTGGACGGCGACATCCCCAACCGCTACCTTCTGACTTCCGGGACCCGCGCCGGGCTGCCCGCCGGCAGCTCCCTGTCCGGCCACGAATGGCTGGCGGTGGCGGAAGTGACCCGCGCCGACGGGAGGGACGCTGCCGGAACCGGCGCCGTGATCCGCTCGGCGGCGCCCCTCTCGCCGGAGCTGGCGGAGGCTGCCGCGTCGCACCTCCTGACGGACGCCGTCGAGGCGCAGTTCACGGGCGGCCGCATCTCGGCACGGAGGGTCCGCCGGCTTGGGGAAATCGTTTTGGCGTCCACACCGGTCCGCCCATCACCCGCCGAAGGACGCAGGGCAGTAGCGGTTGCCCTGCAGAGGGAAGGCCTGGGTTTCCTTGACTGGTCGACGGCGGCCGATGCTTTGCGCCGCCGTCTGGCCTTCCTGCACCGCGGGCTGGGTGCGCCGTGGCCGGACGTGGCCGACCAGGCGCTGCTGCTGCGGCTGGAGGAATGGCTGGGACCGGAGCTTGAAGGCCTCGCCGGCGGAGCGGCCGCACGCGCCATGGACCTGGTGGACCCGTTGCGCCGCCTCTTGCCCTGGCCCGAGGCCGCCAGGCTTGATGACCTGGCCCCGGAGTGGCTTGAGGTGCCCAGCGGATCGCGGATTCGGATTGAGTACCCGGAGGTCGCAGACAACACTGCGCGGCCGGTGGTGGCGGTCAAGCTGCAGGAGTGCTTTGGGTGGGCAGAGACGCCGCGGCTGCTCAACGGCCGGGTGCCGGTCCTTTTCCACTTGTTGTCACCGGCCCGGCGTCCCCTGGCCGTAACGGACGATCTGACGTCATTCTGGTCCGGCCCCTATTCGCAGGTCCGGGCGGAAATGCGCGGCCGATACCCCAAGCATCCCTGGCCCGAGGACCCTTGGACGGCGCCGGCCACCGCACACGTTAAGCGGAGGAAGTAGCCGCACAGGGGGAGGGGCCGCCGCCACAGGGAATACGGCGTGAGATCTCCGATACACAGTTGAAACTTCGCGTCGATGGGCTGAAACATCCGGTAGTTAGGCTCATATGCACCTGGATGACGTTGTCCACACCCCGACCCAAAGGACGTGCAGATGTTTCTCCTCACCAGCCTCAATCTCTTGCTCGACGGCCAGCGCAATGATGACGGCCGATCCCACAACGGCGACGGAATATCCGAATCCCCCCAGGGACAGTTGAGCTCCGCGGCCTGGGAAGGCTGGTGGCAGGACGACGCCGCGTAGCGGGCGTCCCGCGGGCCTGGCTACCCGGCCCCTGCCCCTAATCCTGGCTCCGGGCTCCGCTTGGGGCAGGTATCAGGAGTGGTCGCGGATGAAGGCAGCCACCGGAGTTGCGAGGGAAGCGCCCACCTCGTCGGCAGTACGTTTCAGGCCCGCGACGGCGAAGGAGTGGTCGCCGCCCGCCAACCACTGAAGGACAGCGTTGGGCCCGATCCGTGACACCACGCCCGTCAGGATCCCGGCTGTGGCGAACGTGTCCCGGCTGCCCTGCAGGAACAACATGGGTGTGGTGAGCCCGTACAGGTGCTTGTCCCGGAGTTTGTCCGGCTTGCCCGGCGGGTGCAGGGGATAGCCCAGGTACACCAGCCCGGCGGCGTCCATCCCCTCGGCCACCGCCATGGATGCCATTCGCCCACCAAAGGACTTGCCTGCCGCCCATATCGGTCCCTCATCGTTGTGGGCTGCTGCCTGCTCAGCCGCTGCCGCCATGGCTGCGCGCCACGCGGCGATGGCCACAGGAGGCCGGTCCGGAAATTTCCGGCCTGCTTCCCGGTACGGAAAGTTGAACCGCAGCGTTGCTGTTCCCAGCTCATTCAACGCCGCGGTGAACCCGCGCAGGAACGGGTGCTCCATGCCGGCGCCGGCTCCGTGGGCCACCACAACGGTGGCGGACGGATTATCCGGGCGGGCGTAGGCGGCACTGACGGTAACGTCGCCCACCGTGAGGGTCAGGGGCACTTCTGAGACGGGCATGCCTCCATCATGCCGGACCCGGCAGCCCAAATCCGTCCGCGTTCTGCAGCCGGGGTGTACGTTGTCCCCATGGCGAGCGAACAGACCACCATCGCAGTTCCGGGCCCCCACGGCGAGCGCGAGATGCGCATTTCCAGTCCCAGCAGGGTGCTCTGGCCCGATCTGGGAATTACGAAACTCGACCTTGCCCGCTATTTTGCCGACGTAGGCGAGGCGTTTGTGGCCGCCAACGGTGACAGGCCGGTGGCGCTGCAAAGGTACAAGGACAACGTTGATGGCGAGATGTTCTTCTCCAAGAACCCGCCCAAAGGAACCCCCGAATTCATCCGGACCACGAAGGTGGTCTTCCCGAGTGCCCGTTCCCATCCGATGCTGATCCTGGACGAACCCGCCGCGGCCATCTGGGCTGTCCAGATGAACACCATCGTTTTCCACCCCTGGCCCTCCCGTACCGCGAACACGGACAACCCGGACCAGCTGCGCATCGACCTGGATCCGCAGCCCGGCACCGACTTCGGTGATGCCATCCCCGCCGCGCTGGTGCTGAAGGAGGTCCTCGCCGAAGTGGGGCTCACCTGCTTCATCAAGACCTCAGGTAACCGGGGACTGCATGTGTACGCACCCATTGAGCCCGCCCGCGAGTTCCTTGACGTCCGGCATGCCGTGATTGCTGCTGCCCGGGAAGTGGAACGCCGGATGCCGGAGAAAGTCACTACCGCGTGGTGGAAGGAAGAACGGGGAAAGAAGATTTTCCTGGACTTCAACCAGGCAAACCGCGACCGCACCATCGCCGGCGCCTACAGCCCCCGGGCGCTGCCGCACGCCTCGGTGTCATGCCCCATCACCTGGGATGAGCTGGAAACCGCGGATCCGAAGAACTTCACCATCCTCACCGTGCCGGACCGGCTGAAGACCGTGGGGGACCCCTGGGTCGACATGCACAACAACGCCGGAACGATCGACACGCTTTTGGAGTGGTGGGACCGCGACGTCAAGGCCGGCCTCGAGGAGATGCCCTTCCCGCCGGACTACCCGAAGATGCCGGGCGAGCCGCCGCGGGTCCAGCCGAGCCGCGCACGAAAGCAGGATTAGCGGCCTTCAGCAGCCCTTGGCACCCTATTCGAAGCGGGACGGGTCGCCTGTCCCGCGACGGACCACCTCGGCCACGCCGCTGGAAAAGTCCACCACCGTGGTGGGTTCTGATCCACAGTCGCCGGCGTCGATCACGGCGTCCACCTGGTGGTCCAGGCGCTCCTTGATTTCCCAGCCCTGGGTCAGCGGATCCTCCTCGTCCGGCAGGAGCAGGGTGCTGGAGAGCAGCGGCTCCCCGAGCTCAGCCAGCAGCGCCTGCACCACCCTGTTGTCAGGGATCCTGACGCCGACGGTCTTCTTTTTGGGGTGCAGCAGGCGCCGCGGAACTTCCTTGGTGGCGGGCAGGATAAAGGTGTAGCTGCCCGGAGTCACGGACTTGATGCTGCGGAAGACGTCGTTGCCGATGTTCACGAACTGCCCCAGCTGGGCGAAATCGCGGCAGACCAGCGTGAAGTGGTGCTTGTCGTCCAGCCGGCGGATGGCCCTGATCCTGTCCAGGGCGTCCTTGTTGCCCAACTGTGCCCCCAGCGCATAGCAGGAGTCCGTCGGGTAGGCGATCAGCCCGCCGTCGAGCACTATCCGTACTGCCTGGGCGATGGCGCGGGGTTGGGGATCCTGCGGGTGAACGTCAAAGTATCTGGCCATGCACCCGAGCCTACGTTCCCTGCCCCGCCGCCGCACGCATCAACGGCCGGGGGATACCAAAAGCAGTCAATTGGGGCCGTTGCCCCCTACCCCGAGGGTTGCCTCTTGGGGCAGGATGTTGTCTGGTTCCATCCCTTTCAGTACGACTCAAGGAGATCCAGCCATGCCCACCACCCTCAACCCGTACCTCGGCTTCCGTGACAACGCCCGCGAAGCCATGAATTTCTACCAGTCGGTCTTCGGCGGCGAGCTGACGCTCAGCACCTTCGGGGAGTTCCAGGCCAGCGAGGATCCCGCGGAGGCGGAGAAGATCATGCATGCCATGCTGACAACCACCCAGGGCCTGGTCCTGATGGGGGCGGACACACCCAACGGCATGGAGTTCAGTGGAGGGTCGTCCATCTCCATTTCGCTCAGCGGGGATGACGAAGCCGAACTCCGCGGCTACTACGAACAGCTCAGCGGCAACGGCGGCAATGTCACTGTGCCCTTGGAGCAGGCGCCGTGGGGAGACGTCTTCGGCATGTGTACGGACCGCTTCGGCGTGGCCTGGCTGGTGAACGTCAACAACCCGCAGGCGGCAGGCCTGGGCGCCGAATAACCATCCCGGCCATGCTTTCTTGAGGAGGGGCGCCACGCAGTGCGAGGATGTATGCGTGGAGTCCCTCTTCGAGATCCTTGACGATAAATGGTGGCTCGTTTTCCCCGCCTTGGCTTTTGCCGGCCACTGGGCGAACTCCTGGCGCAAGGCAAGCGACCGCCGGCACCAGCGGAAGGTGGAGCTGTACACGCTCAGGAACCAGACACGCGAGGCGGAGAAGGCCTCTGCGGTGGAGGTGGAGTCACTGATGGCCGCCCATGATGCCACCAACCAGCGCTGGCTTGACTACGAACTGGACGCGGGAAAGCTCATCGACTTCCCGCTCATGACCGACGTCCGGGAACCGCTCACTGTGGCGTTTCTTCGGGCTAAGAGGGAAGCCGACGGACTGCGGCCGGCCGCAGCGGCAGACATAACGTCCCACTCGCGCCTTGAGTCGTACCGCAAGGCGGTAGACGGTTTCGGTGTGGCGCTGGACGTCGCCGAGCGTGAAGCCAGGCGCATCAGGGACAGCAGGTTCACCGGACCGGAGCGCGAAAGGCTTGCCACCGCCCGGCAGTTGCTGAAAATCGCCGAAAACCATGCCGCCACGCCGGCAGAACGCCAGGCAGCCTACAAGCGGGCGCGCCGGGAACTCGACGGCCTCATTGTCCTGCCCGACGTGACCGTAGCGGCCCTTGAGGACAAGATCGCACCCATGCTGGATCCGGGCGCGCGGCCCACTGATTCCCAGCACGGCTGATCCCCGGACAGACGCCGTGGCCGTCCGCACGCTTTACCTCGACGTGGACGGTGTCGTCTGCCCGTTCGGTCCCGACGGACGCAACGCTTGGGGAACCCCTTGGAGGCGTGCTGACGCGGGGCTGTTGCCGGTGGCGTTCGCGGCTGAGCTCGTGAAGGGGTTGAACAGCCTGGCGGCGATTCCGGAGGTGCGGTGCGTCTGGCTCACCAGCTGGGAGGACATGGCGCCGCAGTACCTTTGTCCGGCCATCGGCCTGAACGGAGGCCGCTGGCCGTTCCTGACCGCCGAAGGTTCCGGAAGCGGCCCCGATTGGTGGAAGCTCCGGGCAATCCAGGCAGATGTGGAAGAGACTGGGCCCGCTGCTGTCGCCTGGGCTGACGACCAGCTCGCATTCGAGGCGGAGGCCCAGGCCTGGGTGGGGGTGATGGGCTGGCGGTTGCTCGCACTCTCGCCGAACCCCCGGCGCGGAATCGCACCCGCGGAACTTGATGCCGTTGCGGCCTTTCTCACGGCGCCGATTTTTTGACGTCCTGCCGAGGGCGCGTACGATCGATAAGGTTTCACGCCGGTTGAGTTAACAGCGCAGGTCATTCCAAGCGAACAGCTGGTGAATTATGCTGTGCAAGGCAGCCGGGGGATAGAAACTGCTGGACGTCGACTCTGCAGATTGGGCAACAGGTGGATATCACCTTTATGGTGGCGCTGGTCATCGCACTGGCACTATTTTTCGACTTCACGAACGGCTTCCACGACACAGCGAATGCCATGGCCACGCCCATCGCAACCGGTGCCATTAAGCCGAAGACCGCAGTGACCCTCGCGGCTATTTTGAATCTGGTGGGCGCCTTCCTGTCCACGGAAGTGGCTAAGACGGTTTCAGGCGGCATCATTCGTGAAGGATCCGACGGGGTACAGATCACGCCCGAGATCATTTTTGCGGGCCTCATGGGAGCAATCCTGTGGAACATGATCACTTGGTTGAAGGGTCTCCCCTCGAGTTCCTCGCACGCCCTGTTTGGTGGCCTCATCGGTGCGGCCATCGCCGGCATCGGGTTCAATTCCATCAATATGGAGGGTTTGCTCCAGAAGGTCATCCTTCCTGCCATTTTCGCGCCGCTCATCGCCGGCATCGTCGCTTACATCTGCACCCGCCTCGCCTACGCCCTGACGTCCCGGCATGACCCCGAAACCGGCAGCAAGCTCACCCAGAAGCGCGGCGGCTTCCGCACGGGGCAGATTTTCACTTCCAGCCTGGTGGCGCTGGCCCACGGCACCAACGACGCCCAGAAGACCATGGGCATCATCACGCTCGTCCTGATTGCCGCCGGCACGCAAACACCCGGCTCCGGCCCGCAGTTCTGGGTGATCGCCGCCTGCGCCTTGGCCATCGCCATCGGCACGTACGCCGGCGGGTGGCGCATCATCCGCACCATGGGTTCCGGGCTTACCGAAGTGAAGCCCGCGCAGGGCTTCGCCGCCGAAACCAGCACCGCGTCGGCTATCCTCGCGTCCTCGCACCTTGGCTTTGCACTGTCCACCACCCAGGTTGCTTCCGGTTCAGTCATTGGCTCAGGCATGGGCCGCCGGGGAACCAGTGTTCGCTGGAGCATGGTGGGCAAGATTGCGCTGGGCTGGCTCTTCACCCTTCCCGCGGCCGGTTTGGTCGGGGCGCTGACCGCACTGCTGGTCAAGACCGGCGTCGTGGGCGTGCTGCTTGCGGCCATCGCCGGCACCGCCGCCGTTCTGTTTATGTTTTTCTACTCACGTAAGTCCGCCGTGGGCCACCACAACGCCATCGAGGTGGAGGAGGCTGGCCAGACCGTGCGCTTCGCGAAGAAGAAGGCGATGGCCCGTGCGCGCGCCAAGGCCAAGGCGCATGCGAAAACCAACGCAGACGCCAACACCAGTACCGGCGCCCAGGGGGGCACCAACACTGAGGCAAATACCAGCGCCCAAGCGGGCACCAACACGCCCGGCACCGAAGCCGTTACGACGAAGGATTCCCAACGATGAAGTGGTTCGAACTGCTGACCGTGGCCGGTGCCACCCTTGCGGCCGCAGTGACCGTGGTGGCTCTCTACTCACTGGGCGTTCGGTTGACGGCCATCGCCGGCGACGCGCAGCAGGCGTCACCCGGCGTGAAAAGGTCCCTTGCCTACGTCTGCTTCGGCCTGTGCGGACTCGCCGTCCTTTTCGGCCTCTACCTGATCATCCCGTACTTCTCCGCCTAACCCCCCTGACACCGGCACGAAAGCGCCAGGTGCCGGGCCGTTGGCCAGACGGCGGCGGATCATTAGGCTGGAGCCATGTCACGGATCCAGTATTTTGTAGCCGCGTCCCTTGACGGTTTTATTGCCACGTCCACCGATGATTTGGGCTGGCTCCTGCAGTTCGATGGTTTTGAGGGCGGCAAGGACAGCTACGAAACGTTTATGGCGGGTGTTGGCTGCATTGTTATGGGAGGTGGGACCTACGCCTGGCTGATGGAGCACGAACCAGGCAACTGGCCCTATCCCGGCACCCCCTGCTACGTATTCACCCGGCATGAGTACCAGGCACCCCCAGGGGCCGACCTCACGTTCGTCCGCGGGAACGTCACTGAATTCATCGCCGACTTCCAGGCCGACGCCGGAGGCAAAAACATCTGGGTGGTTGGCGGTGGAGACCTCGCCGCGCAGTTCGCAGACGCCGGCCTCCTGGACGAACTGATCCTCTCCGTCATTCCCGTGGTTCTGGGTGATGGCAAACGGCTGCTCCCGTTGACGGGCCCGACGCCGCCACTTGAGTTGACTGCCTCGCAGGCTCTGGGCAGGGGCATAGTGGAGTTGCGATACAACCTGAACGGGCTTTGAGTCTGTCGGCCCCCAAACCCATGGTTGAACCTGCCAGAAATCGAACCCGGTTCTCGGTGATTGAGCGGGCTTAAGTCGGAATCGTTGGTTCAGCGGGCGGGTTGAATTCAACCCGTAGGTTGAGTTTGTAGAAACCTGGCCCTATTGTTTCGCCTCTTGGAACCGGCACGCGAACGATACTGTGCCAGCCGCATGGTTCATCCGCCGCGTGCATGAAGGAACCGCTCCAGTCCTTCTTCTCCCGGAGAAAGCCCGATGTAGGCAAAGTCTGGAGGGTGGCTCGGTAGTACGTTGCCCCGCTGCATTCCCCGCTCCAGTCCGATTTGATTTGGCCAGTGTGGTGGTTCCCAGTGGTGGTGTTCGGCTTTGTAGTGTCTGCCGGTGGGTGAGGTCCAGCCGGGTGGTTCGTTCCGGGTGGCTGGTGTGGGTTTCCAGCCGCTGTTGTGTTTGAGGCGGTGGTGTTTGGGGCAGAGTTGGGCCAGGTTGCTGATGCCGGTGGTCCCGCCGTGCTGCCAGGCTTTGAGGTGGTCTGCTTCGTTGTCGAGGGAGTTGTTGTTGCAGCCGGGGAAGGTGCATTTGCCGTCCCGAAGGTGCAACGCCTTTTTCATGGCCTTGGTGATCCGGTAGTTGGTGCGTCCGATTTCCAGTGGTGCGCCGTCGCGGGGGTCCACGAGTACCCGGTAGAACGAGCTTGCACCGTCCGCGACGAGTTTGCGGGCCATGGAGGCCGGAATGGGTCCGTACCCGTCGAGGAGGGCGGGTTCGTCGGTCAGGCCAAGTAGGGCAAAAACGGGGACGGTGACGAGAACATCCACCTTGGGCACCGGGACCTGTCCCAGGGTTGCAATCCCGTCGTTCGCCGGGGCCCCGTTTGCCGTCGCCCTCTCTGCACTGTCCCCTTCGGCATTGTCCCTTTCTGGATTGTTCCTTGCTGCGGTGGCGCCTGTGGCCGTGTCGCCGACGCCGTCTCCGGTCCCGGTGCCGGCGCTTCCTGCGGCAGCCGGTGCGCTAAGGAGGAGCCTGGCGGCGATGTCGGGGCGTAGTTGGGTCATGGTCCGGGGCTCGTTCGGGCTTTGGAGGCCGCGGGCGAGGGCGGTGGTGCGGTTCCAGATGGCGCAGGCGGTGTCGCCGGGCAGGTGGAGCGAGATCCAGGCCATGCCGTCGCGGTCGGGGGTGTATTCCATTCGCCGGTCGGCGGCGCTTTTGGTGTGGCGTTTTTCGAGGGTTTCGGGGTGATGGCGTTCGCGCCAGGTGCGGACTTTGGCGCGGAACCGGGCGGGGACGAGTTCCCCGGGTGCGGCTCCGCGGGCCGGGTTGGGTGCGTCCGGGTCGAAGAAGTGCGCTGCCAGGGCCTTGGCGCCGGCGGGGTCGAGGGATTCGGTTTCGTCGGCGATGATTCGGGCGTGCTGCCAGGTGATGGTCCCGGTGCACAGGGCGTCCATGGCCAGGGGCAGTGCGCAGAGTTGGCGGGATTGGCTGATGAACGCGCCGGCGGTGCCGGAGCTGATGGTGAGGACCCCGGCGATCTCCTCGATGGCGGACATTTCGGCGTAGGTCCGCTCGTGCACGGGCGCGTCGGGCGGGGTGATGGCGTGCTGGATGTCGAGGGCCTCTGCCGCGTCCCGGGCTTTGACCGCGGCGAGTTGTGCTTCCAGCTGCTTCACTGCCGTCATCCGTTCCAGGCGGATCTCATATTGGCGCTGCAGCACATCAACGTCGGCACCGTCGCCGGCGCAGGAATCCAGGGCGGCCTCTTCGAGGAACAGCACATCGAGGCCCGCAACAGAAGCATGTATGCCCTCCATCGCTGCCGGTGCGCCTCCGCCGTTTCCCATACCAACATCATCCATCGAGGCACTGACATTCCCGCGAGTGATTGCGGGCAGGCTGGGGCTGACAGGCAGCAACGCCTCGCCACCAACTCCCTCGCCCGGCGGGATTTCCTCCATACAGACATCTTCTAATGGGGGCCTGACATTCCTGGGTTTGCGGTCCCTGGCTGTGCTAGCCCTGCGGCGGGGCGGCGTTGTCCCGGATCATGTTGGTGATGCGGGCGGTGGACAGACGCCGCCCTTGCTCGTCCGTTATGACGATCTCGTGGGTGGCAAGCGTCCGGCCGAGGTGAATGGCGGAGCAGGTGCCCGTCACCGTTCCCGTTGCAATGGATCGGTGATGGGTGGCGCTGACTTCGATGCCCACGGCGTGCCGGCTGGGCCCTGCATGCATACCCGCGGAGAACGATCCGAGCGTTTCGGCCAGCACCACGTGGGCACCGCCGTGAAGGATTCCGGCCACCTGGGTGTTTCCTGCCACAGGCATGGTGGCTACTGTGCGTTCCGGGCTCATCTCCAGGAAACGGATCCCCATCTTCACCACGAGGGCGCCGATCCCGAATTGACCCAGCCAGGCGTGGAGGTGCTCGGGGACTCCGGCAGCGTTGAGCTCATCGGCGTAGGGGCCGGGCGTGAAATTGTCCATCATGGCAACTAGGCTGGCACCTGTGAGTGAAACAACCAAACCGTCCCCTTTTCCGTCCAATGTCCTGCAGGAGGACAACGCCCCGCAGGGCTCAACTGCCCTCGCGGACGCTGCCGTTCAGGACACGGTTCCGGGTGAGGCCGGCGATTCGGTTTCGGCTACTGTGGCACCCGTCGTTCCCATGACGGGCCAGCCGCGGCTGTTGGTGCTGGACGGGCATTCGATGGCCTTCCGCGCATTCTTCGCCCTCCCCGCGGACAAGTTCTCCACCGCGAACGGGCAGCACACGAACGCCATCCACGGCTTCACTTCAATGCTGATCAACCTGATCAAGGAACAGCAGCCCACCCACATCGCCGTGGCTTTCGACGTCTCAGACTCGTCCACCCACCGTAAGGCCGAGTACAGCGAATACAAGGGGGGCCGTAACGAAACCCCCCGCGAGATGAACAACCAGATCGACCTCATCGGCCAGGTGATGGAAGCCTGGGGCATCAAGACCATCAAGATGCCGGGCTACGAGGCTGACGACATTCTTGCCACCCTCGCCGCAATGGGTGAGAAAGCCGGCTTCGAGGTCCTCCTCGTCTCGGGCGACCGGGATGCGTTCCAGTTGATCACGGACAACGTTTTTGTGCTCTACCCGAAGAAGGGCGTCAGCGATATCCCCCGGATGGACGCTGCCGCTATCGAGGCCAAGTACTTCGTCAGCCCCGCACGGTATTCAGACCTGGCCGCGCTGGTGGGGGAGACGGCCGACAACCTTCCGGGCGTGCCAGGCGTGGGCCCCAAAACGGCGGCCAAGTGGATCAACCTCTACGGCGGTCTTGAGGGTGTGCTCGAACACGTCGATTCCATTGGCGGCAAGGTGGGTGACGCGCTGCGGGAGAACGTCGATGCCGTCAAGCGCAACCGCCGGCTGAACCAGCTCCACACGGACCTGGAACTTCCCGTCACGCTCGATGAGCTCTACGAGCCCCGCCCGGACCAGGCAGCCCTCGAGGATCTGTTCGACCAGCTCGAATTCAAAGCCATCCGGGGCCGTCTCTTCGCCCTTTATGGCGACGACGACGCTCCCGCCCCCGAGCGTGCGAGCATCGAAACCCCGGACTTCATCACACCTTCCGGGGCTGCTGAGCTCGCCGAATTCCTGGCTGCAGGCACGGGCCAGCGCACCGCCGTCGCGGTGGACCTGGTTCCTGGGCGCATCGGCGAGGATGCTGCCGGGTTGGCCATTGTCCGCGACGGCGCCGCGGCATACGTCGACCTCTCCGTTCAGGACGCTGAGGCGGAAAACGTCCTGGCCGCATGGCTGCGGGATCCCGAAGCGCCGAAGGTCATGCACGGCTTCAAGGCCGCACTGAAAGCCCTGACCTCCCGCGGCCTGGAGCTCGCGGGCGTGGTGGACGATACCTCCATCTCCGGCTACCTGATTCAACCGGACCGCCGCACCTACGAACTCGCCGAACTCGCCCAGCACCACCTCAACGTAGGGATTCCCGCCGCCACCGCCAAGGCCGGCCAGCTGGAGCTGTCCTTCGACGGCGACGACGAAGCTGCCGCCGGCGCGCTGGTGCAGGCAGCCGCCGTCGTCCTTGAACTGGGCCGCTTCTTCGAAGCGGAGCTGAAGGAGCGGCGCGCCGAGGAGCTGCTGTCCACCCTGGAACTTCCGGTCAGCCGGGTCCTTGCCGACATGGAACTGGCCGGCATCGGCATCGACATGGCACGGATGGACGAGCAGCTCGCGGACCTCGCCCGGGTTATCGACAACGCCCAGGAACAGGCCTTCGCAGCGATTGGACATGAGGTGAACCTCGGTTCGCCCAAACAGCTGCAGACCGTGCTGTTCGAGGAGCTCCAGCTGCCCAAGACCAAGAAGATCAAGTCCGGCTACACCACCGACGCCGCGTCTCTGAAAAACCTCCTCGAAAAAACAGGACACGAGTTCCTGGTGCAGCTCATGGCCCACCGGGAAGCCGCCAAGCTGAGCCAGATGCTGGAGTCATTGAAAAAGTCCGTGGCTGAAGACGGCCGCATCCACACCACCTACGCGCAGAACGTGGCGGCCACGGGCCGGATCTCGTCCAACAATCCCAACTTGCAAAACATCCCCATCCGCAGCGAGGAAGGCCGCCGCGTCCGGGGAATCTTTGTGGTCAGTGATGGCTACGAGTGCCTGCTGTCCGCGGACTACTCCCAGATCGAGATGCGGATCATGGCGCACCTGTCCGGTGATGCCGGCCTGATCCAGGCGTACAAGGATGGCGAGGACCTGCACCGGTTCGTCGGTTCGAACATCTTCCACGTACCCACCGAGGAAGTCACCAGCGCCATGCGCTCCAAGGTGAAGGCCATGTCCTATGGGCTTGCTTACGGCCTGACCTCGTTCGGCCTGTCCAAGCAGCTGGAGATCTCCGTGGACGAGGCCCGCACGCTGATGAAGGACTACTTCGACCGGTTCGGGGCCGTCCGCGACTACCTCCGCGGGGTGGTGGACCAGGCCCGCGTGGACGGTTACACCGCCACCATCGAGGGGCGCCGCCGCTACCTCCCGGACCTGACCAGCACCGACCGGCAGCTCCGGGAGAATGCGGAGCGCATCGCCCTTAACAGCCCCATCCAGGGCTCGGCCGCGGACATCATCAAACGCGCCATGCTGGGCGTCCACGCCGAGCTCAAGTCGCAGGGCCTGAAATCGCGGATGCTCCTGCAGGTCCACGACGAACTCGTGCTTGAGGTCGCTGCGGGGGAGCGGGAAGCCGTGGAGAAGCTTGTTACCGAACAGATGGCGGCGGCGGCGGACCTCACCGTTCCGCTGGAAGTCCAGATCGGTGTTGGCCCCAGCTGGTACGACGCCGGGCACTAGGCGACAAGCGGCCATAAGAAGGTCCAGGGAACGGGGCGGGGCGCGATGGACAAGTACGACGTCCGGAAGCAGTTCAAGGAGCTGTACGCGCCCCGCACCCGGGACTTCGAAGTGGTCACCGTCCCGGCGCTGAAGTACCTTATGCTGGACGGACAGGGCAACCCGGGGACGTCTCCGGCTTACACCCGTGCCCTGGAAGCGCTGTTCTCGGGCATCGCGAAGGCAGCGGCGAAAAACGTCGCCGGACTGGATATGCTCCGCCTGGAAACCCTCGAGGAAGGCCTGTCCGCGCAGATCCTGCATATCGGCAGCTACGACGATGAAGGCCCTACGCTGCACCGCCTGCACAGCGAGTTCCTGCCTGCCAACGGTTTTGCCTTTGCCGGCCCGCACCATGAGATCTACCTCAGCGACGCCCGGAGGGTTGCACCTGAAAAGCTGAAGACCATCCTCCGCCAACCCGTGCGGCGGCTTTGACCGTTCCCTTTCAGAACGTGTTGATACTGGCCCACCGCCGGAATCCTTAGCTAGGCTCAGGTGCGTGACTGATCTGAGTGGAAACTACGAAATTCGGCGCTTCGGCGCCGTGTCCCAGGGCAAAGAGGGCTATGCACAGGCTGAAACCTGGAGCCGTGCCGTGTCCTTTGGGTTCCACGAATCCACCAGGACGCCCGAGCACGTGGCAAAGTCGCTTGCCACGTACGAGGCGGACGGCCGCATCCTCACCGGCGTCTACCAGACCGGAACCGTTGCGCCGTCGTCGTTGCCCGCAGAGGTGCCGGTGGCCACGTTCGCCACCTTCCGCAAAAGCCTCAACATTGGGTTCCGCCAAACGCTGGAAACCCAGATGGTCACGTCGGTGACAGTCCGGACCTCGCACCGCCGCCGTGGGCTGCTCCGCCGGATGATGGGCGAGGACCTGCACCGCGCCAAGGAGGACGGCCTGGCGATGGCCGCCCTCACCGCTTCGGAGGGAACTATCTACGGGCGCTTCGGGTACGGGGTGGCCAGTTTCGAACGCTCCGTCAAGGTGGACACCACTGCGCGTTTCAGCCTGGCACACCAGCCAACGGGCAACGTGGAAATTGCCGACCCCAAGGCACTGCTGCAGCTGGCACCGGAGGTCTTCGAACGTGTCCACCAGTTCACCCCCGGTTCCCTTGGACGGCAGGACTGGTACCGGCAGCTCGCGTCAGGATCACTCGCCCGTGACGGCAAGGAGGACCCCGCCATCAAAGTGGCGCTCCACTACTCGGCGGACGGAGCCGTGGATGGCTACGTCTCCTACAAGTTCCTCGGCTGGGACACGGAACCGTACACCGTGGAAGTGGTGGACCTGGTGGCCGCAGGCAGCGACGCCTACCTGGAGCTCTGGCAGTTCCTCGGCGCCATCGACCTGGTGGAGCGTGTCTCGTGGGACGAAGCGCCGCTGGATGACCCCTTGGCTTGGGCCCTTGCGGACCCCCGATGCATCGATTCATCGGACAGCCGGGACATGCTGTGGCTCCGCATCCTCGACGCAGCCAAGGCACTCGAGGCCAGGCACTATCCTGCGGACGGCCGGCTGGTCCTCGAAGTCCATGACTCCCTGGGCCTCACGGCGGGAACCTTCGCGCTGCGAGTCCAAGGCGGCAGGGCCGTCGTCGAACGCCTGCCGGAAACCGCGGAAGCGGACCTGGTGCTGGATGTCTCGGCCCTGTCGTCCATCTACCTGGGCGCCGTATGCCCGGTAACGTTGACGGCGGCAGGCCGGATCCGGGAAAACACGGCGGGTTCAGCGCTGCAGGCAAGGCAAATGTTCGCCGTCGAACGGGCAACGCATTGCCTCACGCACTTCTGAGGTCGTACCCGACCCGATGCGTGCCGCTTTGACCCGTGTTGCGCGCAGCGACTAGAATAAACGGGCGTGTACCACGTGCACGATTTCTGAAATCCACAAAATCAGGATGACCCGGAGGATCCGTTCGGATTCACCGCACACCGCGCCTGCGTTCCATAACGCGGGCGCGCCGGTTTGCCTGACCGACTAACTATCCACAACGGAGCCCCTACTACATGACCATCACCTCCACCGAGAAGCCCGGTACCCCCGTAGTCGCCATTAACGACATCGGTACCGCTGAGGACTTCCTCGCAGCAGTCGACGCGACCATCAAGTACTTCAACGACGGAGATCTCGTCGAAGGTACCGTCGTCAAGGTCGACCGCGATGAAGTTCTGCTCGACATCGGTTACAAGACCGAAGGTGTCATCCCCTCCCGCGAGCTGTCCATCAAGCACGACGTTGATCCCGGAGACGTCGTCTCCGTTGGCGATCAGGTCGAAGCCCTGGTGCTCACCAAGGAAGACAAAGAAGGCCGCCTGATCCTCTCCAAGAAGCGCGCTCAGTACGAGCGTGCCTGGGGCGACATCGAGAAGGTCAAGGAAGAAGACGGTGTTGTCACCGGTACCGTCATCGAGGTTGTCAAGGGTGGTCTTATCCTCGACATCGGCCTGCGCGGCTTCCTGCCCGCATCCCTCGTCGAGATGCGCCGTGTGCGCGACCTGGCTCCGTACATCGGTCAGCAGATCGAAGCCAAGATCATCGAGCTGGACAAGAACCGCAACAACGTGGTCCTCTCCCGCCGTGCATGGCTCGAGCAGACCCAGTCCGAGGTCCGCTCCACGTTCCTCAACAAGCTGGAAAAGGGCCAGGTCCGTCCCGGCGTCGTTTCCTCCATCGTCAACTTCGGTGCATTCGTGGACCTGGGCGGCGTAGACGGCCTGGTGCACGTTTCCGAGCTGTCCTGGAAGCACATCGACCACCCGTCCGAGGTTGTCGAAGTCGGCCAGGAAGTCACCGTCGAGGTTCTCGAGGTCGACCTGGACCGCGAGCGCGTTTCCCTGTCGCTCAAGGCTACGCAGGAAGATCCGTGGCAGACCTTCGCCCGCACCCACGCCCTCGGCCAGGTTGTTCCGGGTAAGGTCACCAAACTCGTTCCGTTCGGTGCGTTCGTCCGCGTCGAAGACGGCATCGAAGGCCTGGTCCACATCTCCGAGCTGGCCGTGCGCCACGTGGAGCTGGCAGAGCAGGTTGTCTCCGTTGGCGACGAGCTGTTCGTCAAGGTCATCGACATCGACCTCGAACGCCGCCGCATCTCGCTGTCCCTCAAGCAGGCCAACGAGGGCGTCGACGCCGACAGCACCGAATTCGATCCGGCTCTGTACGGCATGGCCGCAGAGTACGACGAAGAGGGCAACTACAAGTACCCCGAGGGCTTTGATCCCGAGTCCAACGAGTGGCTTGAAGGTTACGAGAACCAGCGCGCCGCCTGGGAGCAGCAGTACGCTGACGCCCAGACCCGTTGGGAAGCCCACAAGAAGCAGGTTGCCCAGCACGCTGCTGACGACGCTGCAGCTGCAACGTCCGGTGAGAGCGATTCCGGCACCACGAGCTACTCCTCGGAGCCGGCTGCTGAGTCCAACGTTGGTGCAGGCACCCTTGCATCCGACGAGGCCCTCGCCGCTCTGCGCGAGAAGCTGACCGGCAACTAATTGCCACCGGCCCGGACTTTCCGGGCTGACACAACAGACCCCCTGCCTACAAGGCAGGGGGTCTGTTGCGTTAACCCACTGATGGTCGCCGTGCGTTCTCAGCCAGGCAGTTAAAGTACGACGACGGCGCTGACCGTCCCGTCGTCGTCGGGCGTGAGCGTGGCCCCGGCGGAGGCAAGGAGACGCTGGGCACCAAGGTTCCCAACCAGGGTGCGGGCGGTGACGCGGGCGACGCCGGCGTTGCGGGCCTCCTTCAAAACCAGGCGCAGCGCGGCGCTTCCGATTCCCCTTGACCGAAAGCTCCTGCCGAGCCAGATGCCCGTCTCGGCAACAACCCCGCCGCCGAGGCGCCGGAGCCTGATGGATCCGGCAAGGGTCCCGTCGGCAACGATGCCCCACGTCTTCTCCCCGGCTTCCCCGCCAAGGCCTTGGGCAGCGGCACGGTGATAGTTGAAAAACCATGCTGTTCGTTCCAAGTTCCAGCCCGGACCGCCCAGCGGGGGAGCCACCTCGTCGGGGGAGGCGTCGCGTTTGGCGAGCGCCAGGAGCTGCTCCAGGACCGTTTCATCCACGTCCACGAGGGACACATCAGCGGAACGGGACATCCACCCACTCCGTTCCTCCGGGGCTGAGGGCTGCGCTCCCCGAGGTCAACAACTGGAGGCGGTCCGCAGCCGCTGCGATCGCCCCGGAATCGTCCGGGACGGCCACGCGCAGGACCGTGTGCTGTGCACCGTAGGTGGTTTCCGCCATCACGTAGCCCGCCGCCCGCAGGTCGTTCTCCAGCCTGCCGGCAGCAGCGTGCGGCACTTCCGCGGAGCAGATCCGCAACCGGCTACGGCGCACCAGCGGCACAAGTGCCAGCGCCGAAGACACAGACTCTGAGTACGCGCGCACCAGTCCGCCCGCCCCCAGCAGGATGCCGCCGAAGTAGCGGACGACGACGGCACTCACGTCGCTGAGGTCGGCCGCCCCGGGCGTCGTTTCCCTTTTGGCCAGGGCTTCGAGCATGGGGACGCCGGCAGTTCCCGAGGGTTCGCCGTCGTCGCTGGAGCGCTGGATGTCCCGGTCGGGGCCGAGGATGAACGCGGAACAGTGGTGCCGGGCATCGTGGAATTCGCGGCGGAGGCCTGCCACCAGATCGCGGGCACCTTCCTCGCTGTCAGCCCGGCGCAGCACCGTGATGAACCTGGAGCGCTTGATTTCGAGTTCGTGGCGGAAGTCCGGGCCTGGTGCCAGGGTGGTGTAGGCGGTGGCCCGGCTCGCTTGCTCCTGCATCCGCCCAAGTCTAATGGTGGGCCCACGCCGTCGGGGTTCCCTGGGCGAGCGCAGCGAGGCGAGGGGGACGGTGGGGAGGCCCACGCCGTCGGGGTTCCCTGGGCGGGCGCAGCGAGGCGAGGGGGACGGTGGGAATAGGGTGGTGGGGTGCTGAAGATTGGTTTGACGGGTGGAATCGCCTCAGGAAAATCGGTAGTCGCCTCGCGGCTGAAGGAACGCGGGGCGGTGCTGGTGGATGCCGACGCCCTGGCCCGGGAGGTGGTGGAACCCGGGACCGAAGGCCTGCAGCGGATCGCGGCTGAGTTCGGCGATGACGTCCTGGGGTCCGACGGGCGGCTGGACCGGCCGAAGCTCGGTGCTCTGGTGTTCGGCGATTCCGCCCGCCTGGCCGCGCTGAACGGAATCGTCCACCCACTGGTCCGGGCGCGCGCCGCCGCCATTGTGGCGAAAGCCGCGGAGGACGCGGTGGTGGTGCAGGACATCCCGCTGCTGGTGGAGACCGGCCAAGGCAGCGACTTCCACCTGGTCGTGGTGGTGGACGCCCCGGACAGGACGAGGCTGCAGCGGATGCTCGAGCACCGCGGGATGACCGCCGCGGCCGCCCGCTCCCGGATGGCAGCGCAGGCAACACGGGAGGAACGGCTCGCCGCAGCCGACGCCGTCCTCGACAACTCGGGCACGGTGGAACAGTTGGTGGCGAAAGTGGATCGGCTTTGGGATGACCGCCTGGCGCCCTTTGCCCGAAACCTCTCGGCCGGAGAAAGGGCGGGCAGGGCCGGTGGACCGGTCCTGGTGCCGGCGCGGGTTGAATGGGCGAACGACGCCCGTCGCCTCATGGACAGGATTGTCAAAGTCCTCCCGGCAGGGCAGCAGGATGCCGTGACCGTTGACCATATCGGCTCCACCTCCGTTCCCGGCCTGGACGCCAAGGACGTCATCGACCTGCAGCTCACCGTCCCCGACCTCGGCGTTGCCGACGCCCTTGCACCGGCCCTGGCCGCCGGCGGATACCCTGCAATTCCCGGTATTACCGGTGACAGCCCCAAGCCCAGCCACCCCAACCCGGAAGACTGGCGCAAACGCATCCACGCGAACGCCGATCCGGGCCGGCCGGTAAACCTGCACATCAGGGCCGCGGGCTCGCCCGGCTGGCGGTTCGCCCTCTGCTTCCGTGACTGGCTGCGGGCGGAACCGGCAGCGGCAGCCGAGTACCTGGCCCTGAAGCGCAGGCTCGCTGCCGCGCACGCCGGCGACGCGTCCACCTCCGACTACGCGGAGGCAAAGGAAGACTGGTTCACGGCAGTAGAAGAACCCCTCGAACGGTGGGTAAAGCAGTCGGGCTGGCAGCCGCCGTCGTCCGTGTCCTGACTGCCTTCACGGGCACGGTTCCGGATGCCGGGCCGCGGTGTTCGCCCGTAACGGACTGGACCCCTCAGTGTCGGTGCCCCACTGTAAATTAGAACCATGAGCCTTGCGCAGGAAGTCAACCGTGTTGTAGCGCCCTTCGAGGTGATCAGCGAGTTCAAGCCCGCCGGCGACCAGCCCGCAGCGATTGCGGAGTTGACGGAGCGCATTAAGAACGGTGAGAAGGACGTGGTCCTGCTCGGCGCCACCGGTACGGGCAAGAGCGCCACCACGGCGTGGCTGATTGAGCAGGTCCAGCGGCCCACCCTGGTGATGGTGCAGAACAAGACCCTCGCGGCGCAGCTCGCGAATGAGTTCCGGGAACTCCTGCCCAACAACGCGGTGGAGTACTTCGTTTCCTACTACGACTACTACCAGCCTGAGGCGTATGTGGCGCAGACGGACACCTTCATCGAGAAGGACTCCTCCATCAACGAGGAAGTGGAACGGCTCCGCCACTCCGCCACTAATGCGCTGCTGACCCGCCGCGACGTCATCGTTGTGGCCACCGTGTCCTGTATCTACGGCCTCGGCACCCCGGAAGAATACATCGCCGGCATGGTGACCCTCCGCAAGGGGGCCGAGATGAACCGCGACCACCTGCTCCGGAAATTCGTGGCCATGCAGTACGCACGCAACGACATGGACTTCCACCGCGGCACCTTCCGGGTCCGCGGCGACACTGTGGAAATCATTCCGATGTACGAGGAACTCGCCATCCGGATCGAGTTCTTCGGGGATGAGATTGAGAACATCCACACGCTGCATCCGCTCACCGGTGAAGTCATCCGGGACGAAGAGGAGATGTACGTTTTCCCGGCCTCGCACTACGTAGCAGGGCCCGAGCGGATGGCCAAGGCCATCAAGCGGATCGAAGACGAACTCGCCGACCGCCTGCACGTCCTTGAAAGCCAGAACAAACTGGTCGAGGCGCAGCGGTTGCGGATGCGCACCACCTACGATCTCGAGATGATGCAGCAAATGGGCTTCTGCAACGGCATCGAGAACTACTCGTCGCACATTGACGGCCGTGCCCCCGGGACCGCTCCGCATTGCCTCCTTGACTATTTCCCGGACGACTTCCTGCTGGTGGTGGACGAGTCCCACGTGACCATTCCCCAAATCGGTGCCATGTATGAAGGCGACATGTCCCGCAAACGGAACCTGGTGGACTTCGGCTTCCGGCTGCCGTCCGCCATGGACAACCGCCCCCTGAAGTGGGATGAATTCCTTCAGCGCGTGGGCCAGACCGTCTACCTGTCCGCCACTCCCGGCAAATACGAGCTGGGCAAAGCGGACGGCACGGTCCAGCAGATCATCCGGCCCACCGGACTGATCGACCCCGAGGTGGTGGTCAAGCCCACCAAGGGCCAGATCGATGACCTGCTCGGCGAAATCAAGACCCGCACGGAGAAGAACGAACGGGTCCTGGTCACCACACTCACCAAACGGATGGCTGAGGACCTCACCGATTACCTGCTGGGCCACGGCGTGAAGGTGGAATACCTGCACTCAGACGTGGACACCCTGCGGCGCGTGGAGCTGCTCCGCGAGCTCCGGATGGGCACATTCGACGTCCTCGTGGGCATCAACCTGCTCCGGGAAGGCCTCGACCTGCCGGAGGTATCCCTGGTGAGCATCCTGGACGCTGACAAGGAAGGCTTCCTGCGGTCCTCCACATCGCTCATCCAGACCATCGGCCGCGCCGCCCGTAACGTCTCCGGACAGGTGCATATGTACGCCGACCGGATCACGGACTCGATGGCCCATGCCATAGACGAAACCAACCGCCGGCGCGCCATCCAGGTTGCCTACAACACGGAAAGAGGCATCGATCCGCAGCCGCTGCGGAAGAAGATCGCCGACATCACCGACCAATTGGCCAAGGAAGACGCGGACACCCAGGAGCTGCTCAGCAACAACCGGCTGGCCAAGGGCGGCAAGCGCAAGTCCGCGGCGAAGGGTGCCGCGCAGGTGCGCTCCGACGGCCTTGCCGCCGCCCCGGCGGAGGATCTGGTGGGCCTGATCGAGCAGTTGACGGAGCAAATGCACGGCGCCGCCGCCGAGCTGCAGTTCGAGGTGGCAGCACGGATCAGGGACGAGGTCAGTGAGTTGAAGAAGGAACTGCGGCAGATGCAGGCGGCCGGGCACGCCTGACACAATGAACGGTCGGGGGACCGGCCTGAGGTACAGTTAACGGCACGTAGGGGAGTATCCCAAGCGCTACGATCGTCAACACGCAGGGCATGGTTGCCCCGCCGGGCGTAGCGGGCCGCCACATCAGCACAAAGTGCACAGGCAGGCCGGAGAGACTTACACTGCATCTCTGTACCTGCGAAAGGCTGCCCTGTGCTCGAATTACCCGTGTGGTTTGAGGTCGGCTCGTTAGTCACCCTCGGCCTGATCCTCCTGATTGACCTTCTCCTGGTGATCCGCCGCCCCCACGAACCCTCCATGAAGGAGGCAGGCCTGTGGGTGGCGTTCTACGTCAGCCTCGCCCTGGTGTTCGCGGGTGCCATGTTTGCCTTCACCGGACCTGAATACGGCGGCCAGTTCGTCGCCGGCTGGGTCACGGAATACAGCCTCAGCATCGACAACCTGTTTGTCTTCATCATCATCATGGCCAGGTTCTCCGTACCCCGGAAGTACCAGCAGGAAGTGTTGATGGTGGGCATCATCATCGCCCTGATCCTGCGCGGCATCTTCATCCTGCTCGGCGCCATCGTGATCGAACAGTTCAGCTGGGTCTTCTACATCTTCGGCGCCTTCCTGCTCTGGACCGCCTGGAAGCAGGCCCAGGATGAGGGCGAAGACGAAGAAGACCGGGAGAACCCGCTGATCGCCAAGATCCGCAAGGTCATCCCCATGTCGGAGAAGTTCGACGGCGGCAAGCTGCGCACCGAGGTGAACGGCAAGAAGGTCTTCACTCCCATGCTGATCGTGTTCATCACCATCGGCCTCACGGACCTGCTCTTCGCGGTCGACTCCATCCCCGCAATCTTCGGCCTGACCCAGAGCCCGTTCATCGTTTTCACGGCGAACCTGTTCGCCCTGATGGGCCTGCGCCAGCTGTACTTCCTGCTGGGTGGCCTCATGAACCGCCTGATCTACCTGAAGCACGCACTGTCCTTCATCCTGGCGTTCATTGGCGTCAAGCTGGTCCTGCACGCAATGCACGTCAACGAACTGCCGTTCATCAACGGCGGCCAGCACATCGAATGGGCTCCCGAGATCCCCACGTTCGTGTCCCTGGCAGTCATCGTAGGCACGATTATCATTGCGGTCATTGCCAGCCTCCTCAGCTCCAAAGCCAAGGAAGCGCACCTTGACCCGCGCCTCGAAGAGGACGTCCGAAAGAGCCACAGCGACGTCGACTAGCTCCTTCCGCTTCTTGCATTACCAGAAATCCCGGCCGCCCGCGGCCGGGATTTCTGGCTTTAAAGTCGCTCTTTAGGAGCCGGACGCGGGGGACTATGCTCTGATCATGGCCGGCACTTTGATGACGGAAAGCGGAGTGCGCCAGGTGCAGCGGCGTACCGTGGTGCTGCTCAGCGCGGCCCAGGTGTTCGGCGGGATCGGCACCGGTGCCACGGTTTCCATCGGCTCCATCCTTGCCGTGGAGCTGTCAGGATCAAGCGCCTGGGCGGGTGCCGTGGCCACGGTTATGACCTTGGGCGCCGCCCTGGCTGCCTTGCCCCTCGCCGCCCTTGCAGACCGCCGGGGCCGCCGGAGCGGCCAGGTTGCAGGGCTCGCGGCTGCGCTGCTGGGCACGCTGCTGATGGTGCTGGCGGTGGTCTGGGGCCTCTTTGTCCTGCTCGTGCTCGGTGCAGCCGGTATTGGGGTTGGTACCGCCGCAAGCCTGCAGGCGCGTTTCGCCGCCGTCGACCTTGCTGACGCCGAGCACCGGGGAAGGGCCTTGTCGGCCGTGGTCTGGGCGGTGACGGTCGGTGCAGTGGCCGGGCCCAACCTGATCCAGCCCGGCACCGTGGTGGGCGAGGCGCTCGGCCTGCCGCCCGTTGCCGGTCCGTTCGTCATCTCCGCGGCCGGTCTCCTCGTGGCCACGGTGCTGGTCTTCGCCGGCCTCAGGCCCGATCCCCTGTTGCTGGCACGCAGCCTCTCGTCTTCGGCGGTACCCCAACCGGGGGTGCCAGCGCAGGCGGACCCGCACATCGACGCCGGCCGGCCGGCTCCCTCGACGCAGATGCCAACAGCGCAGGGGCCCCCGGCACAGGCCGGCGGGTCGCTTGCCCGGGGGATGCGGGCCATCCGCGGTTCCAGGATGGCACTGCTCGCCGTGTCTGCCGTTGTGGGGGCCCATGCCGTGATGGTGGGCGTTATGTCGATGACGCCGCTTCACCTGCAGCACCTCGTGGAAGGGCCCGCCGCCGCCCACGCAGGGCACACGGCGTCGGGCGACGTCCTGGTAATTATAGGGTTCACCATCTCGCTGCACATCGCGGGAATGTTTGCCCTGTCGCCGGTGATGGGCTGGTTGACGGACAAGGCGGGCCGGACCGAAACCATCGTGATCGGCTTCGGCCTGCTGATCACCGCCGTCGCCGTTGCCGGGTTCGGCCAGGACTCCACTGCAGCCGTCGCCGTGGGGCTGGTCCTGCTGGGCATGGGCTGGTCCGCGTCCACCATCTCGGGCTCCACGCTCCTGGCGGAAAGCGTCGGCCAGGATGACCGGGTAGTCGTCCAGGGCGTATCCGACATGCTGATGGGGATCGCCGGCGCGGTGGGCGGAGCCACGTCCGGCCTGGTCCTCAGCCAGGCCGGCTACCTGGGGCTGAACATGGCGGGAGCCCTCGTGGGAGCCGCTGTCCTCGCCGCGGCCACAGCCACGGCAATAGCGCGCAGGCGGAGGACCCCGGCGCCTTAAGCCATCTGCCGCTGCAGGTCAGCTGCGTACTGAGCGCGCCAATCCCAGCAGGCGGGTGAAGATCCCCTCGCCGTCGTCGGCGATTCCGTCGTGGTGGAAATCCGGCGTTTCCCAGACCTGCAGCCCGCGGACAGCTGCGGCACTCTCCAGGGACAGGTTCCGGTCCACGTAGATGTCGTCCGAGTAGACGGCGGCGGCTACGGGCACGATATTGGCGGCGAGCTGATGGACGTCGTAAAGCGGTTTCCAGTCCGGCTTCGTTGCCAGCAGCCCTGCCACCTCGCGCAGGGGCTGCAGGGCGGGGTCCTGGTCGAAGTACCACGGGTAGACCATTTCGCCGGTGAACAGCAGCGGGTCGGCGTCCGGGCCGAACTCCGGATACTCGCGCAGCACCCGCCACGCGGACCAGTCGGTCGCCTCCCCCTGGCCGTAGATCGACTCGTGCATCAGGGCGTATAGGGGGTTGGAGCGGCGGGATACTATTCCCTGCATCTGATCCAGGAAGGAATCCGTGAGCCTGCTGCCGCCTGTGGTCCCGGTGAAGGCGTCCTCCAGCAGGTAGTGGAGGCTGTCCACCCTGGTGTTGCCGCCGAGGAAGGCGCCTGCCATCTGGAAGCGCTCCACGGTGAGGGGTCCGCCGTCGGGCAAATATTCCGGGGTGGTCCGCAGGTGGCGGGCGATCCGGTCAACAGTTGCCCGGTCCTCCGGGTACCAGCCGAAGTATTCCGCATTCCGTGCGGCCACGCGCTGGTACGTGGCGCGGTACACGTCGTCGGCCGGGCCGGTCAGCGGGGGAAGGCCACCGGTGATGAAGGCCTCGCGAAGGCCTTCGGGGGCGAACGAGAGATACGTAAGCGCGCAGAATCCGCCGTAGCTTTGCCCGTAGATGCTCCAGGGTGGTGACCCCAGCGCCTCCCTGATCAGTTCGGCGTCGGCCACGATCGAGTCAGCCCGGAAGTGCTCCAGGTAGGCCGCCTGCTCCTCGGCCGTCCCGCGCTGGGGGAGGGTGTTCCGGTCCAGGGGAGTGGACAGGCCGGTGCCGCGCTGGTCCAGCATCAGGATCCGGAAGTCCTTGGCCGCGGCCTTGCTCCAGCCACCCAGGGACCCGAACCTGTTGCCACGGCCACCGGGACCGCCCTGCAGGAAGAGCAGCCAGGGCAGTTTGGCGGCGTCTTCCCCGCTGTGGGAGGCCGAAACGTACTCACGGGCAAAGACGGTGATGGTTTCGGGGTCCGGGTCAGGACCGAAGTGGTCCAGGGGGAGCGTAAAGAAGTGCTCCACGGTGCGCATGCCGCGGAATTCATGCCGGGCCCTGATCTCGTGCCGCACTTGTCCGCGCGCGGCGGCCAACTGCACGTCAGCCATTGGCGCGGGCCGTCACAGCACTGCCGAACTGTTCGAGGGCATCGCCGGTCAGCCGGAAGGTGGACCAGCCGTCCATGGGTTGGGCGCCCAGCCGGCGGTAGAAGTTGATGGATGGCTCGTTCCAGTCCAGCACGCTCCACTCCACCCTCGCATAGCCGTTCTCGACGGCGATGCCGGCCAGGTGCTGCAGCAGCGCCTTGCCGTGCCCCTCGCCGCGGGCCTCCGGGCTGACGTAGAGGTCCTCCAGGTAGATTCCGTGGACACCTTCCCACGTGGAGTAGTTCAGGAACCACAAGGCAAAGCCGCGGACTTCGCCGGTATCGTTCTCGGCCATGGCCGCGAAGACGCGCGGGTTGCTGCTGAAGAGAACCTGCTCCAACATCTCCGGGGTATTCCGGACCGCGTCCGGTTCCTTCTCGTAGTGCGCCAGTTCGTGGATCATGCGAAGGATCGCGGGGACATCTTGCGGGGTTGCCGGCCGGATAACACTCATTGTTCGAGCTTACCGCCGGGACCGGAGAGGTGCAGTCGGCCGCTCAAAGATGGGCCCCGGACCGGCACCGCCGCCGGTCAGAGCCGGTTCACGTCCGTCACCCGCACCACTGCGGTTCCGGTTTCATCCGAGGCTTCCAGGTCCACTTCGGCGGAGATGCCCCAGTCGTGGTTCCGGGCGGGGTCGTCAAAGATCTGCCGGACCTTCCACACGCCGGGTTCTTCGGTGATGATGAGCAGTCCGGGGCCGCGGGCATCCGGCCCGGTGCCGATGTCGTTGTGCTCGTCGAAGTAGTCATCCAGGACGTCCTCCCAGCGGTCGGCATCCCAGCCGGCAGCGCCGTCCAGTCCGCCCAGAGCTGCAGCGTCCTCGTCGGCGAACAGTTCCACGCGCCGGAACATCTCGTTGCGCACCATCACCCGGAAGGCGCGGATGTTGGACGTGAGCGACGGCGGAGGCGGCGGGGGTGCATCGTGCGGGGTGGGTGCTGCGCCCGACGCCAGTTCCTCCCACTCATCAAGCAGGCTGGAGTCGACCTGGCGGACCAGCTCACCCAGCCAGGCGATGAGATCCTCCAGGTCTTCGCGCAGCATGTCCTGCGGCACTGTCTGCCGCAGGGCCTTGAAGGCGTCCGCCAGGTAGCGCAGGACGATGCCTTCGGAGCGGGCCAGGCCGTAGAACTGCACGAATTCGCCGAAGTTCATGGCGCGCTCGTACATATCCCGCACTACCGACTTCGGCGCGAGTTCGAAGTCACCCACCCAGGGGGCCGCCTTGCGGTACACCTCGAACGCTTCGCCCAGGATTTCCGCCAGGGGCTGCGGGTACGTCACTTCCTCCAGCATCGCCATGCGCTGGTCGTACTCGATGCCGTCGGCCTTCATTGCCGCTATCGCTTCACCACGGGCTTTCTTCTGCTGGGCAGAAAGGATCTGGCGCGGTTTCTCCAGCGTCGCCTCGATCACGGACACCACGTCGAGGGCGTACGACGGCGACTCCGGATCTAGTAGCTCCAGCGCCGCCAGTGCGAAGGGGGACAGCGGCTGGTTCAGCGCGAAATTTGCCTGCAGGTGCACGGTGAGCCGGACACTGCGGCCGTCCCGCCCTTGCTGTTCGGGCGGAATCCGCTCCACCACCTCGGCGGCAAGCAGCTCGCGGTAGATGCCCAGCGCCTTCTTCATAAGATGCAGCTGCGAGGACCGCGTCTCATGGTTTTCGGTCAGGAGGCGGCGGGCGGCCGCGAAGGGGTCGCCCGGGCGTTCCATCAGGTTCATCAGCATGGCATGCGTCACCGTGAAGCTGGAACTGAGCGGCTCCGGCACGGATTCGACAAGCCGCTTGTAGGTGGGCTCGCCCCAGGACACAAAACCCTCCGGCGGCTTTTTCTTCACCACCTGGCGCAGCTTTTTCTGGTCATCACCGAACTTGGCGGTGGCCTTGGCCATCGCCTTCACGTTCTCCGTGACGTGCTCGGGAGCCTGGACCACCACCGTTCCCGCGGTGTCGTAGCCCGCCCGCCCGGCACGGCCGGCAATCTGGTGGAACTCACGGGAGTTAAGCTGCCGGGTGCGTACGCCGTCGTACTTGCTCAAAGCAGTCAGGAGCACAGTGCGGATGGGCACGTTGATGCCCACCCCCAGGGTGTCGGTGCCGCAAATAACTTTCAGGAGGCCGGCCTGCGCCAACTGCTCCACCAGGCGGCGGTACTTCGGGAGCATGCCTGCGTGGTGCACCCCGATGCCGTGGCGGACCAGGCGGTTGAGGGTCTTGCCGAATCCCGCGGCGAAACGGAAGTTGGCGATCAGCTCCGCGATCTTGTCCTTCTCCTCGCGGGTGCAGACGTTGATGCTCATCAGCGTCTGTGCCCGGTCGATCGCCTCGATCTGGCTGAAATGCACCACGTACACGGGCACTTGCCTGGTGGAGAGCAGCTCCTCCAGCGTCTCGTGGACAGGAGTCTCGTGGTAGTAGTAATGCAGCGGAATGGGCCGCTCCGCGGAGCTCACGGTGGTGGTGGGGCGTCCGGTCAGGCCGGTCAGGCCCACTTCAAACCTGCTGACGTCGCCCAGCGTGGCGGACATCAGGAGGAACTGGGCCTGGGGGAGCTCCAGCAGCGGCACCTGCCACGCCCAGCCGCGCTGCGGATCCGAGTAGAAGTGGAACTCGTCCATGATCACGCAGCCCAGCTCCGCGGCCGCGCCTTCCCGGAGCGCGATGTTGGCCAGAATCTCGGCCGTGCAGCAGATGATGGGCGCGTCCTGGTTGACGCCGGAATCGCCAGTGATCATTCCCACGTTCTCGGCGCCGAAGATATCGCAGAGGGCAAAGAATTTCTCCGAGACCAGCGCCTTGATGGGCGCGGTGTAGTAGCTGCGCCGGCCCTGGGCCATGGCCTGGAAGTGGGCGGCAATGGCCACCAGGGATTTCCCCGAACCCGTGGGGGTGGCCAGGATGACGTTGGCCCCGGTTGCCAGCTCCATGATCGCCTCGTCCTGGGCGGGGTAGAGCTCCAGTCCCCGGCTTTCCGTCCATTCAACGAACCGGGTGTACAGGGCGTCGGAATCAACGGCGGAGGCGGGCAGGTCCCGGGCGGGCGGAAGGGGCAACTGGTCAACGAGTTTCATTGATTTCCAGCTTAGTGCCCGGACGCTCCCGGAATTCCGCCGCCGTCGGGTTAGGCTTCGCCGTACCGTGACAGAACCAGAACCTGGAGACAGATATGAAATGGGATCCGGCAAAGTACGTCCAGTTCGGCGATTACCGGGACCGGCCGTTCTTTGACCTGACGGCCAGGGTCCACGCGGAGTCGCCCGCGCAGGTGGTGGACCTGGGATGCGGGCCCGGAAACCTCACCGCCACCCTCGCCGAGCGCTGGCCGGGGGCGGACGTTGTGGGCATCGATTCCTCAGCCGAGATGCTCGCCAAAGCCGAGGGCGCTGCCCAGGGAACGCCTTCCCTGCGGTTCGGCCTTATGGATATTGCCGAGTGGATGCCCTCCGCGGAGACCGGGGTGGTGGTAAGCAACGCGGCACTGCAGTGGGTTCCGGGCCACCAGGACATGATGCGCTCCTGGCTGGCGGCGTTGAGTCCCGGTTCGTGGTTTGCGTTGCAGGTTCCAGGCAACTTCGACGCCCCGTCGCATGTGCTGATGCGGGGACTCGCGGGGTCCTCCCGGTGGGCGCCCCAACTGCAGGGAGTGCTGCGGGGCAGTGAGTCGGCGGGCGCGCCTGCGGAATACCTTCGGATTCTGCTCGACGCCGGCTTCACTTCCGACGCGTGGGAGACCACCTACCAGCAGGTGCTGACCGGTCCGGATCCGGTTCTGGAGTGGGTTCGCGGCACTGCCCTGCGCCCGGTCCTGGCAGTCCTGCCGCCGGCTGAGGGCGCCGCTTTCGAGGCCGAATACGCAGCCGCGCTCAGGGAGGCCTACCCTCAGGGCCGCCACGGCACGGTGTTCCCTTTCCGCCGGGTCTTCGCGGTGGGGCGGAAGAACCGGTGAGAAACTCCATTCGCTGGAGAATCAATACATAAAGGTCATGCCACGTGACAGCAAAGGTGAGTGATGTGGCTTACAATTGCGGAGTCGGCCATGGGGAGGCCGCTACCGCCCAGGTTGTTATCCCTGAGCGCAGTGGAGGTATGGTGCTGATCGCAATGATGAGGCGGCTGCTGACGGACCACAAGCATGCCGTGGCCGCCATTGTCCTCCTGCAACTGGTTCAAGCCGCCGCTAACCTCCTGTTGCCAACAGTCAACGCAGCGATCATTGACGACGGTATCGTGGCAGGCCAAACGGGTGTGATCTCCCGCCTGGGGGCAGTGATGGCCGTTATCGCCGTTCTTCAGGCCGCGGCCGCCGTCTCGGCGGGATACCTCGGAGCCGTTGTTGCGATGCGGATCGGGCAGCAGTTGCGGGGCGAGATTTTCGCCAAGATCCAGTCACTGTCCACCCAGGACGTTGCAGTCTTCGGAACCCAGAGCCTCACCACCCGTGCCACCAACGACACCCAGCAGGTCCAGGCGTTCGCCGTGCTGGTGTTCACCATGCTGGTGGCCGGACCTGCCATGGGAGTAGGGGGCGTGGTCCTGGCCCTGCAGCAGGACGTGGCGCTTTCCTCGGTGGTGATCGTCATCGTTCCGCTGCTCCTGCTGATCATGTACCTCATCGTCCGGAAGCTGATCCCGCTCTACCGGGAAGGACAGGACCTGCTGGACCGGGCCGGTGGCATCCTGCGCGAGCAGATCATCGGCGCCGGTGTCATCAGGTCCTTTGTCCGGCAGGACCATGAGGTCCGCCGCTTTGCCCGGGTCAACGGCAGCCTGACTGCCAACAACCTCCAGTCCGCGCTGCTGGTTGCCGGCATGCTCCCGATGGTCATGCTGGTGGTCAATCTTTCCTCGGTGGCCGTCGTCTGGTTCGGGGGGCAACGGATCCAGGCAGGCCTGATGAACCTGGGTGCCCTGACGGCGTTCATTGCCTATATCCTGCAGATCCTGATCGCCATCATGATGTCCATGTATGTCCTGATGACGGCACCCCGCGCGGCAGTATGCGCGGAGCGGATCAGTGCAGTCCTGGACACGATGCCCTCGGTACGGGAAACCCGGCACGCGACAACCGTGCAAGCCAAGACCCTGGAGCAGCCCGGCACCGCGGACGGCAACGCCTCCCGTGCCGTGCCCCCCGGCATCCTGGAGTTCAGCGGAGTGGGTTTTTCCTACCCGGGGGCGGAGGAACCGGTCCTTGCCGGCGTCAGCTTTACCGCCCGTCCGGGCACAACAACGGCGATCGTGGGTTCCACCGGCAGCGGAAAGTCGACACTGCTTAACCTGATCCCGCGTTTCCTGGATTCCACAGCCGGGACCATCAGGCTGGGGGGAAGCGACATCAAGGACGAGTCGCTGGATAAACTGCGGGCCTCCATGGCCATGGTTCCGCAACACGCCCACCTCTTCACCGGCACCATCGCCAGCAACCTCCGCATGGCCGCGCCGGATGCTACGGACCACGAACTGTGGGAGGTCCTCGAAACCGCCCAGACCATGCGCTTTATGCGGGACCTGCCGCTGGGGCTCGCCACCCCGCTGGGCCAGGGCGGCACCAACCTCTCGGGCGGCCAGCGGCAGCGGCTGTGCATTGCCCGCGCCCTGCTCCGCAAGACGTCCCTCTATCTGTTCGACGACAGCTTTTCAGCGTTGGACTATGACACCGACACCAGGCTGAGGCAGGCCCTGCAGGCCAGGCTGGCCGACGCCTCTGTCGTAGTGGTCGCCGAGCGTATTTCCGCCGTCGAAGGTGCGGGACTGATCCTGGTGCTCGACGGCGGCCGCCTCGTGGCGCAGGGAACCCACGAGGGGTTGCTGGAGACATCCGCCACTTACCGGGAAATAGCGGAGTCCCAGCTGGTCCTGGACGGACGCCCATGAGTGCGGCAATCGCCGTCGAGGAGACCCCGGTGCGGTTCTGGCGCACCGCACGCCGGCTCCTTGCCTTGCTGAAGCCCTCTCGCCTGCGCATGCTGGGCGCGGTCGGCGCAACCTGCACCTTCGCGGGGCTGAACGTCGCCGCACCCAAGTTTCTGGGTGACGCCACCGACGTGGTGGTGGAAGGCGTGATGCGGGGTGCGCTGGACAAGGAACGGCTCGGAGTCCTGCTCGCCGCAGTGGCATTAATGTATGTGTGCGCCTCCCTTTTCAACTGGATCCAGGGGGCGCTCACCGCCCACTCGGTGCAGGGCCTGATGCACGGCCTCCGGAAATCAGTGGAGGACAAACTGCACAGGCTGCCAGTGAACTACTTCGGCGAACGCTCCCGGGGTGACGTCCTCAGCCGTGCCACCAACGACATCGACAACATCACCCAGGCCCTGAACCAGCTCCTGACCCAACTGATCATGTCCGTCCTGCTGCTGTGCGGCTCGCTGGCCATGATGCTGTGGATCTCGCCGCTGCTGGCAGCGATCGCGATTGCCACCGTTCCCCTTTCCACCCTGATCACCGTGTTCGTGGCCAGGAAATCCCAAGCACAGTTCGCCAGCCAGTGGACCGAAACCGGCCAATTGAACGCGCATGTTGAGGAGTTCGTCACCGGCCACGAGGTCATCAAGGCGTTCGGTCAGCAGTCGCAGGCCGCCGAAGTCTTCGCCAGGAGCAACGAGAGGCTCGCGCGTGCCGCCACCCGGGCACAGTATTCGGCCGGGGTCGTGCAGCCGCTGATGGTCCTTATGTCCAACCTCAACTACATCGCCGTGGCAGTGGTGGGTGCCCTCCAGGTCATCGCCGGCGCCATGACCATCGGGGGCATCCAGGCGTTCATCCAGTTCAGCAGGCTCTTTACCCAGCCTGTTGGCCAGATCGGGGGCATGCTCAACCTCATGCAGTCGTGCGTGGCTTCTGCGTCCCGGGTCTTTGCCCTGCTCGACGCCGGCGAGGAGCCCGCCGACCCGCCGGGGGAAGTAGTCCCGTCGGGCCGCATCGTTTTCGACGACGTGACATTCGGCTACGGGGAAGCCGCGCCGGCAGTCCGCAAACTTGCCTTCGCTGTGGAACCGGGCCGCACGGTGGCGATCGTTGGGCACACCGGGGCCGGCAAGAGCACTGTGATCAACCTCCTGCTGCGCTTCGTCGAACCGGACTCCGGACGCATCACCATCGACGGGAAGGACATCGCGGCAGTTCCCCGGGATCTCCTGCGGGCCCAGTTCGGTGTGGTGCTCCAGGACGCGTGGCTCTTTGCCGGCACAATCCGGGAGAACATCGCCTACGGAAATCCGGGCGCGGCAGAAGCCGACATCCTCGCCGCGGCGGAAGCCAGTTACGTGGACCGCTTCGTCAGGTCCCTTCCGCGGGGGTACGACACCGTGCTGGAGAACGACGGCGACGGCCTGAGCCAGGGCCAGCGGCAGCTGATTACCATCGCCAGGGCGCAGCTGGCCGCCCGGACGGTGCTGGTCCTCGATGAAGCCACCAGCTCGGTGGACTCAAGGACGGAGCTGCTGATCCGCCAGGCCATGCAGCGGTTGCGCCACGGCAGGACCAGCTTTGTTATTGCCCACCGTTTGTCCACCGTGCGCGACGCTGATCTAATCGTGGTCATGGATCACGGACGCATCGTCGAGCAGGGCAACCACCAGGACCTCCTGGCCGCGAACAGCTACTACACGCGGCTTTACAACGCGCAGTTCTCCCGGCAGGCCGGACGGACCGGCGCGCTCGAGGCCGGCATTTGAAAGCGGTGGCCGACTTCCCGGGATCGTGGAAGCCGAACGCCGCCAGCTCGGTGCCGCTGTTCGAGCAGCTGCGGCTCCAGGTCATTCACCTGGCCGACGGCGGAAAGCTCCCGCCAGGCACTCGGCTTCCCGCTGTCAGGGCGCTGGCCGGGCGCTTGGACGTGGCCCCGCACACCGTGGCCAGGGCATACAAGGAACTCGAGGCCGCCGGCGTCGTGGCCACCCGTGGGCGGAACGGCACGGTGGTGTGCGCGCGCGACGAACGCCTCGGCGGACTTTCGGAGGCTGCCGCTGCCTACGCAGCCGCAGCCAGGGCCCAGGGCGCGTCGTTCGCCGAGGCCGTGCAGCTGCTTGCGGCAGCATACGACGGCGGCTGACGGCTTCCGCGTGAGTGTTCGAAGAAGTTTTCGATTAGCATTAGTAAGTGCCTAAAGCCGTAGCTGAAGAATCTGCCATCCAATCCGTTGAAGTAACCGTCGCGCCCGCCACGCCGCCCAAGCGCCCTGATCTTTCCCGCCTCGTCGTCAAGGGTGCCCGCGAGCACAACCTGCGCAACGTGGACCTGGACCTGCCGCGGGACGCCATGATTGTCTTCACCGGGTTGTCCGGCTCCGGCAAGTCGTCCCTTGCCTTTGACACCATCTTCGCCGAGGGCCAGCGCCGCTACGTCGAATCGCTCTCCGCCTACGCCCGGCAGTTCCTCGGCCAGGTGGACAAGCCAGATGTCGACTTCATCGAAGGGCTCTCACCGGCCGTCTCCATCGACCAGAAGTCCACCAGCAAGAACCCCCGCTCCACCGTGGGAACCATTACCGAAATTTACGACTACATGCGCCTGCTCTGGGCGCGCGTGGGCCGGCCGCACTGTCCGGTGTGCGGCGAGCCCGTCGCCAAGCAGACCCCGCAGCAGATCGTTGACCAGCTGCTCGAACTGGAGGAGGGCACCCGCTTCCAGGTCCTCGCTCCCGTGGTCCGCGGGCGTAAGGGAGAGTTTGTTGACCTCTTCAAGGAACTGACCGCCAAGGGCTACTCCCGCGCCCGCGTGGACGGAAACCTTGTCCAGCTGAGCGACCCGCCGAAGCTGGGCAAGCAGTTCAAGCACACCATCGAAGTCGTGGTGGACCGCCTCGTGGTCAAGGAAGGCATCAGCCAGCGGCTTACCGACTCGATCGAAACCGCGCTCGGCCTCGCCGAGGGCAGGGTCCTGGCCGAATTCGTGGACCTCGAGGCGGACGATCCGCACCGGCTCCGGGCCTTCTCCGAGAACCTGGCGTGCCCGAACGAGCATCCGCTGGCCATCGACGAAATCGAGCCGCGGTCCTTCTCCTTCAACAACCCCTTCGGTGCCTGCGCGGCCTGCAGCGGCATCGGCACCAAGCTGGAGGTGGACGAGGAACTCATCGTCCCCAACCCGGAGCTCTCACTGTCCGAAGGTGCCATCGCCCCGTGGTCCCTGGGCACCGCCACCACCGAATACTGGAACCGGCTCCTGGAAGGCCTGGCGAAGGAACTGGGCTTCTCCATGGACACCCCGTGGGAGAAGCTGGGCAGCGATGTCCGCCAGACTGTGCTGCACGGCAAGGACCACAAGGTTGTGGTGCAGTACAAGAACCGTTTCGGCCGGGAACGGAAGTACAGCACCGGCTTTGAGGGTGCCATCCAGTACGTCCACCGCAAGCACGGTGAGACGGACTCCGACTGGGCCCGCGACCGCTACGAAGAGTACATGCGGCAGATTCCCTGCCCCGCGTGCAACGGCGCCCGGCTCAACCCGGCGTCCCTGTCCGTTCTCATCAACGGCAAGTCCATTGCCGACGTCGCTGCCCTCCCCATGCGGGACTGCGCTGATTTCCTGAACAACCTTGTGCTCACCGGCCGTGAGGCGCAGATTGCCCACCAGGTGCTGAAGGAAATCCAGGCCCGGCTGACCTTCCTGCTCGACGTCGGGCTGGAATACCTGAACCTTGAACGGCCGTCCGCCACCCTCTCCGGCGGCGAAGCCCAGCGCATCCGGCTGGCCACCCAGATCGGCTCCGGCCTGGTAGGGGTGCTGTATGTCCTTGACGAACCCTCCATCGGGCTGCACCAGCGTGATAACCGGCGCCTGATCGACACCCTCACCCGGCTCCGGGACATGGGTAACACGCTCATCGTGGTGGAGCATGACGAGGACACCATTCACGTGGCGGACTGGGTGGTGGACATCGGACCCGGGGCCGGCGAGCACGGCGGCCAGGTGGTGCACTCCGGTTCCTACAAGGAGCTGCTGGAGAACACCGCCTCACTGACCGGCGACTACCTGTCGGGGCGCAAGAAGATTGAAGTGCCCAGGAAGCGCCGGAAGTACGACAAAAAGCGCGAACTGAAGGTTGTCGGCGCGCGGGAGAACAACCTCCTCAACGTTGACGCCGCGTTCCCGCTGGGCCTGTTCACCGCCGTGACCGGCGTCAGCGGCTCGGGCAAGTCCACCCTGGTGAACGAAATCCTGTACAAGGTGCTGGCGAACAAGCTCAACGGCGCCAAGCAGGTGGCCGGCCGGCACAAGCTTGTCCAGGGCCTGGAACACCTGGACAAGGTGGTACATGTTGACCAGAGCCCCATCGGCCGGACCCCGCGCTCCAACCCGGCCACATACACGGGCGTCTTTGACAACATCCGCAAGCTCTTCGCCGAGACCACCGAAGCGAAGGTCCGTGGCTACCTCCCGGGCCGGTTCTCCTTCAACGTCAAGGGCGGCCGCTGCGAAGCCTGCTCCGGTGACGGCACGCTGAAGATCGAAATGAACTTCCTGCCGGACGTCTATGTCCCGTGCGAGGTGTGCCACGGCGCCCGGTACAACCGCGAGACCCTCGAAGTGCACTACAAGGGCAAGACCATCGCGGACGTGCTCAACATGCCCATCGAGGAGGGCGCGGAGTTCTTCGCCGCCTTCTCTCCGATCGCGCGCCACCTGAACACCTTGGTGGATGTGGGCCTGGGCTACGTCCGACTTGGCCAGCCGGCCACTACGCTGTCCGGCGGCGAGGCCCAGCGCGTCAAGCTGGCCGCTGAACTGCAGAAGCGATCAAACGGCCGTAGCGTCTACGTCCTTGATGAGCCCACCACTGGCCTCCACTTCGAGGACATCCGCAAACTGCTGATGGTCCTGCAGGGCCTTGTGGACAAAGGCAACACCGTCATCACCATCGAGCACAACCTGGATGTCATCAAGAGTGCCGACTGGATTGTGGACCTCGGACCTGACGGCGGTTCGGGAGGTGGGCAGATCGTTGCCGCCGGGACGCCCGAGCAGCTCGCCAAGTCCACCACCAGCCACACTGCCGCGTTCCTCGCCGAAATCCTGCAGTAGGGTCCGGAGTATTCCCCGAAGTATTCCGCTGCGCGCATGCGAGTTTCAGGCACGCGTGCTGACATGAGAAACTAACCCGGTGACTCAAACAACAGTGCCCGTGATCTTTGACCTGGACGGCACTCTTGTCGACCCCGCCGGCGGGATAACGGATGGAATTGCTTCGGCCCTTCGCGGGTTGGGGCTTCCGGTTCCCGGCCAGGACCTGCTGGAAGCCATGATCGGCCCCAAGCTGAGCGACTCGCTGCTAAATGTGGCCCAGGTTCCTGCGGAGCTGCTGGACGAGGTCATTCGGCGCTACCGGGAGTACTACGTTGCCACCGGAATCAGCCAGAGCCGGATTTATCCGGGGGTCCGCGAAGTCCTTGAGTCATTCGCGGCGGCCGGCCGGCCGATCGCTGTGGCTACCCAGAAGCCCGAGGGACTGGCCCGTACGGTCCTGGCGCACCATGGCATCGACACCCTGTTCCAGGGAATCCACGGCTCGGCGGACGACGAGTCCGCCGTGGCGGGCGTTCCGCTGGGAAAAACCGAGATCATTGCCGCCGCCTTGCGGGACCTGGGCACCCAGCACGCCCTGATGGTCGGGGACCGGGCGCAGGACGTCTCCGGCGCCATTGCCAACGGCCTTGACTGCATCGGCGTCGCGTGGGGCTTCGCCCCGGACGGGGAACTGGAAATCGCGGGAGCCGTGGCCGTGGTGGGAACCGCCGGGGAGCTCGTAGCCACCCTCGACCGGCTGCAGGCGATCCACTCTGCCGCGATGAGCGAGGTGACGAACGATGGCACTGTTTGAGGCTGTCCGCTGGACCACGCGCAGCCTGATTGCGGGCTCGTGCCGGCCCACCGTTATTGGACTGGAAAACGTTCCCACCGACGGTCCGTTCATTGTGGCTCCAAACCACCTCTCCTTCTTCGACAGCGTGATCGTCCAGGCGCTGATGCCCCGCCCGGTGGCCTTCTTTGCCAAGGCCGAGTACTTCACCACCGGCGGCATTAAAGGCAAGGCGATGAAAGCCTTCTTCGAATCCGTGGGTTCCATCCCGGTGGAACGCGGCGAGCAGGCCGCCAGCGTCCAGGCGCTCAAAACCCTTCTGGACATTCTCGAATCGGGCAAGGGCATAGGGATCTACCCTGAAGGCACCCGTTCCCGTGACGGCATCCTCTACCGCGGACGCACCGGCGTGGGCTGGCTGGCGCTGACCACCGGGGCCCCTGTTATCCCGGTGGGCCTGATCGGGACGGAAAACCTTCAGCGCGCCGGCGAGAAGGGCGTCCGGCCCCAGCACTTCCTCATGAAAGTGGGGGAGCCGCTGTACTTCGACAAGACGGGACCGGACCACTCCCTGCCGGCGCGCCGGCAGGTAACGGACCGCATCATGGACGCCATAGCCGAACTCAGCGGCCAGGAACGCTCCACCAGCTACAACCAAAGCAAGATCCTCGAGTAGGGAACCAGGGCGACAGCCCACTCGGTGCGGCCGGGCGGAGCACAGGTAACAACCTCCGAGTGTCAGAGGTACCCGGCCTGCCTCAGTAGAATGGATAGGTGGCAAATCCAGCAAGTTACCGGCCCCAGACGGGCGAGATTCCCACCAACCCGGGGGTGTACCGGTTCCGCGACCCCAACGGCCGGGTCATTTATGTGGGCAAGGCCAAGAGCCTCCGCTCCCGGCTGAACTCGTACTTCGCCAACCCCGCCGGGCTCCTGCCGAAAACCTACGCAATGGTCCACGCGGCCAGCAGCGTGGAATGGACCGTGGTAGGCAGCGAACTGGAATCGCTGCAGCTGGAATACACCTGGATCAAGGAATTCAAGCCCCGGTACAACGTCGTCTTCCGTGACGACAAGACCTACCCCTACCTCGCCGTCACGATGGGCGAAAAATACCCCCGAGTGCAGGTCATGCGAGGGGACCGGAGGAAGGGCACCCGCTACTTCGGGCCGTACACTGCCGGCGCCATCCGGGAGACCATGGATACCCTCCTCCGCGTCTTCCCGGTCCGCAGCTGCAGCGCGGGTGTTTTCAAACGCGCCGAGGCCAGCGGCCGGCCCTGCCTGCTGGGCTACATCGACAAGTGCTCCGCACCCTGCGTGAAGCGGATCTCCGCTGAAGACCACCGCGCCCTGGCAGACGATTTTTGCGCATTTATGGGCGGGGAGGCCAAACGTTTTATCGCCAAGCTCGAGAAGCAGATGGCGGAGGCGGTAGCCGAACTCAATTATGAGCGGGCGGCCCGGCTGCGCGATGACATCACCGCCCTTCGGAAGGTTTTCGAGCGGAACGCCGTGGTGCTGGCCGAAGACACCGACGCCGATGTCTTCGCCCTCCACGAGGACGAACTGGAAGCTGCAGTGCAGGTGTTCCACGTCCGCGGCGGCCGGGTCCGCGGCCAGCGTGGCTGGGTGGTTGAAAAGGTAGAGGATTCCACCACCCCGGACCTGGTGGAGCACCTGCTGCAGCAGGTTTACGGGGAAGAGGCACAAAGCCACGGCAGGCTGCCCCGTGAGGTGCTGGTGCCGGTGGCCCCCAGCAACGCTGCGGAACTGACGCAATGGCTGGGCGGACTGCGGGGAGCGAAGGTTGACATCCGGGTACCCCAGCGCGGGGATAAAGCGGCGCTGATGTCCACCGTGCGGGAGAACGCCGAGCACGCGTTGAAGCTGCACAAGACCCGCCGGGCCGGGGACCTCACGGTCAGGTCGCAGGCGCTGCAGGAACTCCAGGAAGCGCTCGACCTTCCGGTGCCGCTGCTGCGCATCGAGTGCTATGACGTCTCCCATGTCCAGGGCACCAACGTGGTGGCATCGATGGTGGTGGTGGAAGACGGCCTCCCGAAAAAATCCGACTACCGGAAGTTCTCCATCACCGGCGCTGCCGCCACCGACGACACCGCCGCCATGCACGACGTCCTGACCAGGCGGTTCCGCTACTATCTCCAGGACAAGTCCGGGCAGTTGGACGAAACGGTCCTCAGCGGCCAGGAACCGGACCCGCTGGAGCAGGAGCTGCAGGAAGCTGGCCAACTGGACGCCGTCGCACAGGCACCTGCCCGGGAGGACACCCTGCTGGACACCACCACACCCGCACCCCGGGGCAGGTTCGCGTACCCGCCCAACCTGGTGGTGGTGGACGGCGGCAAGCCCCAGGTCAACGCCGCGGCCCGGGCGCTGGCTGACCTGGGCGTTGATGATGTGTACGTGGTGGGTCTGGCCAAACGCCTGGAAGAAGTCTGGCTGCCGGACAGTGACTTCCCGGTGATCCTGCCCCGGACCTCCCAGGGGCTGTACCTGCTGCAGCGCATCCGCGACGAAGCCCACCGGTTCGCCATCTCGTTCCACCGGCAGAAACGGGGGAAGGCCATGACCGTTTCGGCACTGGACGGTGTGCCGGGCCTCGGTGAGTCCAAGCGGAAGGCCCTTCTGGCGCACTTTGGATCGATTAAGGGCGTCAAGGCGGCTTCGGCGGTGGAACTTTCCGAAGCCAAGGGAATCGGACCTGCCCTCGCGAGCGCCATCGTTAACCACTTTTCCGCGACCGGCCCGGAGGCAGCAACGGTTCCGGCCATCAACATGACCACCGGCGAAGTCATCGAAACCTAGCGGACACCGCTGAAACTTGGCGGAGTTCAAAGAAACTTAGCTAGGGTTGAGGGCGGGGTACCCGCCGATGCGGGCCGCCCCGGAGAAACAACAGCAGAAACGGGGCGGAACTTAATGGCAGACACAACGGCGGAATCCGGAGCAGGGCAGGACGGGATGCTCCCCGTCAAGCCGCTCGAAGCGGAACTGCTGGTAGTCACCGGGATGTCCGGAGCGGGGCGAAGCACCGCGGCCGACGCGCTGGAGGACCACGGCTGGTACGTCGTGGAAAACCTGCCGCCGCAGATGCTGGGCACCCTCGCTGAACTCGTCTCGCACGCACCCCAGTCCATCCCGCGGCTGGCCGTTGTCATCGACGTCCGCAGCAAGGGCCTGTTCGCGGACATCCGCGCCGCGCTCGGGGCACTCGCTGCCAGCGGCGTCACCTTCCGCGTCCTTTTCCTCGATGCCAGCGACGACGTCCTGGTCCGGCGCTTCGAACAGGGACGCCGGCCGCACCCCCTGCAGGGCGGGGGCCGCATCCTTGATGGCATCGCGGCCGAACGCGACCTGCTGCAGGAACTCCGCGCCAGCTCCGACGTCGTACTCGATACCTCGGGCTTCAACGTCCACGGCCTCGCCACCGCCATCACCGAACTCTTCAGTGAAACCGGTCCGGTGGCCCTCCGCCTGAACGTTATGAGCTTCGGCTTCAAATACGGCCTTCCCGTGGACTCGAACTATGTGGCAGACGTCCGGTTCATCCCCAACCCGCATTGGGTGCCGCAGCTGCGCCCGCACACGGGGCTGGACAAGGACGTCAGCGACTACGTGCTCGAAGCGGAGGGCGTCAAGAACTTCGTGGACCGCTACGTCATGGCACTTGAACCGGTCCTTGACGGTTACCGCCGCGAAAACAAGCACTACGCCACCATCGCCGTGGGCTGCACCGGCGGCAAACACCGCTCCGTGGCAGTCGCCGTCGAACTCTCCAAGAAGCTGGCCCAATACCCACGGGTCACGGTGACCACCACCCACCGGGACCTGGGCCGCGAGTAATGTCGCTTTTCACCGGGGCGCTGCCGCTGGTTCCGCCTGCCGCAGCGGCAGCCCAGCAGGACAAAGGGCCGAACGTTGTTGCACTGGGCGGCGGCCACGGCCTCTCGGCCTCGCTCTCGGCGCTTCGCCTCCTCACCTCGGAGCTCACGGCGATCGTCACGGTTGCGGACGACGGCGGCTCTTCCGGGCGCCTGCGGGACGAGTACGGCGTCCTCCCGCCGGGAGACCTGCGGATGGCGCTGTCCGCCTTGTGCGACGACACCGACTGGGGACGCACCTGGCGCGACGTGATGCAGCACCGCTTCCGCCCCGGCAAGGGGCCAGGCGGTTCCCTCGACGACCATGCCACGGGCAACCTGCTGATCGTCACGCTGTGGGAACTGCTCGGTGACGCCGTTGCAGGACTGCGATGGGCGGGTGCACTGCTCGGTGCACGCGGGCAGGTCCTGCCCATGTCCACGGAGCCGCTGACCATCGAAGGCGACGTCCGGGTCACCGCTCCCGACGGCACCTCCCAGCTGCAGACCATCCGCGGGCAGGCGCGCTGCGCCGTTGCCGGCTCGCTGGAGGAGGTGCGGCTCCTGCCCGAAGCCGCCCCCGCCTGCGCTGAAGCGCTGACGGCCATCGAACTGGCGGACTGGGTCATCCTGGGCCCGGGCTCCTGGTATACCTCCGTACTGCCGCACCTGCTGCTCCCCGAGATGCGGCAAGCACTGTGCCACACCCCCGCCAAGCGCTGCCTCACCATGAACCTGGCCACGGACACCAAGGAAACCTCCGGCATGACCGCAGCTGACCATCTGCACGTCCTGCGCCGCTACGCCCCCGGGTTCAGCGTTGATGTGGTCCTGGCCGATCCCGCCTCTGTTCCCGACCGGATGGAGTTCGAGAAAGCCGCCGCGATGATCGGCGCCGAGGTGGTCTTGGGTAAAGTAGGGGCGTCGGGCCGCCGACCCGTCCATGACCCCCTGCGTCTGGCCACGGCGTACAACGACATTTTCGGGAACAGTTAGGAAGGTGCCATGGCACTGACAGCATCAGTCAAGGAAGAACTGTCCCGTCTGGACATCAAGAAGTCATCAGTCCGGAAAGCCGAAGTGTCCGCCATGCTCCGCTTTGCCGGCGGGCTTCACATCATCTCCGGCCGGATCGTTATCGAGGCCGAAGTGGACCTCGCCTCCACTGCCCGCCGCCTCCGCGCGGCCATCGCGGAAGTCTACGGCCACCAGAGCGAGATCATCGTGGTTTCCGCCGGGGGACTGCGGCGCGCCAGCCGGTACGTGGTCCGCGTAGTGCGCGACGGCGAGGCGCTGGCCCGCCAGACCGGCCTCCTCGACGGCCGCGGCCGCCCCGTGCGGGGGCTGCCGTCTGCCGTCGTCAACGGCTCCGCGGCGGACGCCGAAGCGGTGTGGCGCGGCGCCTTCCTTGCGCACGGCTCGCTCACCGAGCCCGGACGCTCATCCTCGCTGGAAGTGACCTGCCCCGGCCCTGAATCTGCACTTGCACTGGTGGGCGCCGCCCGCCGGCTGGACATCCAGGCGAAGGCACGCGAAGTCCGGGGAGTGGACCGGGTGGTTATCCGCGACGGCGACACCATCGCCGCTCTCCTGACCCGGATGGGCGCCCACGACGCACTGATGGTCTGGGAGGAACGCCGGATGCGCAAGGAGGTGCGGGCCACCGCCAACCGGCTCGCCAATTTCGACGACGCGAACCTGCGCCGTTCGGCCCAGGCGGCCGTTGCAGCGGGGGCGCGCGTGGACCGCGCCCTGGAAATCCTGGGCGACGACGTCCCTGACCACCTGAAGTATGCCGGCGAGCTCCGCGTGGCGCACAAGCAGGCCAGCCTGGATGAACTGGGTCGCCTTGCCGATCCGGTCATGACGAAGGACGCCATCGCCGGCAGGATCCGAAGGTTGCTGGCCATGGCGGACAAACGGGCGCTTGATCTGGGCATCCCGGGGACCGACGCCAATGTGACGCCCGAAATGCTGGACGAGTGACGGCCCCCTAGAATCAAAAAGATTCCGGGTGCCAGACGCCCGGATGCACAATCCAAGAGTTACCAACCGGACCAAGGGTCCACGATATTGGAGGATTTTGTGACCGAGTACGTACTGCCCGAACTCAGCTACGATTACGCCGCACTGGAGCCGCACATCTCTGCGCGCATCATGGAGCTGCACCACAGCAAGCACCACGCAGCCTACGTGGCCGGCGCCAACAACGCCCTGGCCCAGCTGGCCGAGGCGCGCGAGAAGGGCGACTTCGCCAACATCAACCGGCTGTCGAAGGACCTCGCCTTCCACACCGGCGGACACGTCAACCACTCCGTGTTCTGGAACAACCTTTCCCCGGACGGCGGCGACAAGCCCGAAGGCGAACTGGCAGCGGCCATCGATGACGCCTTCGGTTCCTTCGACGCCTTCCGCGCCCAGTTCTCCGCGGCCGCACTCGGCCTGCAGGGCTCGGGATGGGGCTTCCTGGCCTATGAGCCCATCGGTGGAAACCTGGTCATCGAGCAGCTGTACGACCAGCAGGGCAACGTGGCGCTGGGCACCACGCCGCTGCTGATGCTGGACATGTGGGAGCACGCGTTCTACCTGGACTACGTCAACGTCAAGGCCGACTACGTCAAGGCGTTCTGGAACATCGTGAACTGGGCCGATGTCGCCAAGCGGTTTGAGGCTGCACGTACCAACGCCACCGGACTCATCACCCTCCGGTAGTGACCTGCGCTTCACGCGCCTGTAACAAAGTTCACATTTCGGGCGTTAACCGGCCGGAATGTGGACCGTCCGCCCCCGCACTTGCGGGGGCGGACCCAGTTAAACGTAAGATAGGTCACGGAAGGCGGTTAGCCTTCAGCAATGAGGCTGGTCGCCCTCCGTCTGTAAATCATCTCTGCCCAATGGCGTGCGGGATCTGTTAGTTGGCTTGATAGCCCGCTCAACTAGTTGTGCTTTTCAAGCACCAAGGAGACTGAAAAAGTGACGACCCGTATTGGTATCAACGGCTTCGGCCGTATCGGCCGCAACTACTTCCGCGCAGCACTCGCACAGGGCGCGGACCTGGAGATCGTTGCAGTCAACGACCTCACCAGCCCGGAGGCGCTGGCCCACCTGTTCAAGTACGACTCCGTTGGCGGCCGCCTGAAGGAAACCATCGAGGTCAAGGACGGCAACATCGTCGTCAACGGCACCGTCGTCAAGGTCCTGGCCGAGCGCGATCCCGCCAACCTCCCGTGGGGCGAGCTGGGCGTGGACATCGTCATCGAGTCCACCGGCTTCTTCACCAAGGCAGCCGATGCACAGAAGCACATCGACGCCGGCGCCAAGAAGGTCCTGATTTCCGCCCCGGCCTCGGACGAGGACATCACCATCGTGATGGGCGTTAACCACAAGCTGTACGACAACGCCACGCACCACATCATTTCCAACGCATCCTGCACCACCAACTGCCTGGGTCCGCTGGCCAAGGTGATCAACGACGAGTTCGTTATCGAGCGCGGCCTCATGACCACCGTCCACGCCTACACCGCGGACCAGAACCTGCAGGACGGCCCGCACAAGGACCTGCGCCGCGCCCGCGCCGCCGCCGTCAACATGGTTCCCACCTCCACCGGTGCAGCCAAGGCCATCGGCCTGGTCCTGCCGGAGCTCAAGGGCAAGCTGGACGGCTACGCCATCCGCGTTCCCGTCCCCACCGGCTCCGCCACGGACCTCACCGTCACCGTTTCCCGTGAGACCACCGTGGAGGAAGTCAACGCCGCCCTCAAGCGCGCCGCTGAGTCCGAGGACCTGCAGGGCTTCCTGACCTACACGGACGAGCCGATCGTCTCCTCGGACATCGTTGGGGATCCCGCTTCCTCAATCTTCGACTCCGGACTCACCAAGGTGATCGGCAACCAGGTCAAGGTTGTTTCCTGGTACGACAACGAATGGGGCTACTCCAACCGCCTCGTTGACCTCACGGAGCTTGTGGCAGCCAAGCTGGGCTAGGGTTAGACACATGACATCTCACACCCTCAACGAACTGATCGCTGAAGGTGTCCGCGGGCGGTACATTCTGGTTCGAAGTGACCTGAATGTGCCGCTCGACGGCTCTACAGTGACTGACGACGGCCGCATCCGGGCCTCACTGCCAGTGCTGGGAAAGCTCACGGACGCCGGTGCCCGCGTGCTGGTAACAGCCCACCTCGGACGCCCCAAGGGCGCCCCGGAGGATAAGTACTCCCTTCGCCCTGCAGCCAACCGCCTGGCGGAACTGGCGGGCTTCAAGGTCACCTTGGCCGCGGATACGGTAGGCAGCTCCGCCAAGGAAGCTGCAGCCTCCCTCCAGGACGGCGAAGTGCTGGTTCTGGAAAACGTCCGCTTTGACGCCCGCGAGACCAGCAAGGACGACGCCCAGCGCGGCGCCTTCGCTGACGAGCTGGTGGCGCTGACCGGCGCCAACGGCGCATTCGTGGACGATGCCTTCGGTGCTGTGCACCGCAAGCACGCCAGCGTCTACGACGTCGCCACCCGGCTCCCGTCGTACCTGGGCGATCTCGTGCACACCGAGGTGGAAGTGCTCCGCAAGCTCACCGCAGACACCCAGCGCCCCTACGTGGTGGTACTCGGCGGCTCCAAGGTCTCGGACAAGCTCGCAGTCATCGACAACCTGCTCGGCAAGGCGGACACCATCCTGGTGGGCGGCGGCATGCTGTTCACCTTCCTCGCCGCAGCCGGCCACAAGGTAGCCTCCAGCCTGCTGGAGGAGGACCAGATTCCCGTGGTCCAGGACTACCTGAAGCGCGCCGCTGACGCCGGCACGGAATTCGTGGTGCCCACTGACGTTGTGGTGGCGGAGAAGTTCGCCGCTGACGCCGCCCATGAGACCGTTGCCGCGGACGCCATCGAAGGCAGCAGCTTCGGGGCAGACGGCATTGGCCTGGACATCGGACCGGACTCGGCGGCTGTGTTTGCCGACCGGATCAAGGGTGCCAAAACCGTGTTCTGGAACGGTCCGATGGGGGTCTTCGAATTCGATGCCTTCGCAGCCGGTACCCGGGCCATCGCCCAGGCGCTGACCGAAACCGGGGCGTTCACCGTGGTGGGAGGCGGCGATTCCGCTGCTGCCGTCCGCACCCTCGGTTTCGCTGATGACCAGTTCGGCCACATTTCCACCGGCGGCGGCGCCAGCCTGGAATACCTCGAAGGCAAGGAACTCCCGGGGCTCAGCGTCCTCGACCGGTAACAACAGCCGGCAGCAGTTCTCGCTCTTCAATCCTCCGGCCGGCAGGTTGCCCCGCGGCAACCTGCCGGCCGAACACTTATACAGACTTTTTGGAGAATACGTGACAACGTCAACGAACGGCGCTTTCGACCGCAAGCCCTTTATCGCGGGCAACTGGAAAATGAACATGGACCACGTGCAGGGCATCACCCTGCTGCAGAAGCTGGCATGGACCCTCTCCGACGCCAAGCATGACTACAGCCGGGTCGAGGTTGCCGTCTTCCCGCCGTTCACCGACCTCCGCGGCGTGCAGACCCTGGTGCAGGGTGACGACCTGGACGTTGCCTACGGCGGCCAGGACCTCTCCCAGTTCGACTCCGGCGCGTACACCGGAGACATCTCCGGCCAGTTCCTGAACAAGCTGGGCTGCTCGTACGTCCTGGTGGGCCACAGCGAACGCCGGACCATCCACAACGAATCCGACGAAGTCCTCAACGCCAAGGTGAAGGCCGCGTTCAAGCACAGCGTGGTTCCCGTGCTCTGCGTCGGCGAAGGCCTGGAAATCCGCCAGGCCGGCACCCACGTGGACCATACCCTCGCCCAGCTCCGCGCGGGTGTCGCAGGCCTGACCCAGGAGCAGGCCGCCGAGCTTGTGGTGGCCTACGAGCCCGTCTGGGCCATCGGCACCGGCGAAGTGGCGGGGCCGGGGGATGCGCAGGAGATGTGTGCCGCCATCCGCGCCGAGCTCGAGTCACTGTTCGGGGCCGACGTGGCGTCGAAGACCCGCCTGCTGTACGGCGGATCGGTCAAGGCCAACAATGCCGCCGCAATCCTGAAGGAACGCGACGTTGACGGTTTGCTGGTGGGCGGCGCGAGCCTCGATCCGGCGGAGTTTGCTAATATTGTCAGGTTCGAGAGTCACTTGGTGACGGACTAGTCCGTCCCGCAGCGCACACTCCCGCAATTCCAACTTTCTGAAAGGCCGTCGTGGACGTTCTTCATGTCATTCTGCAGATCCTCCTTGGCATCACCAGCCTCCTGCTGACGTTGCTTATCCTCCTCCACAAGGGACGGGGCGGCGGACTGTCCGACATGTTCGGTGGCGGCATGAGTTCCGGGCTGAGCTCCTCGGGCGTGGCCGAGCGCAACCTCAACAGGTTCACGGTCATTCTCGGCGTTACCTGGGGCATCGTGATCATCGCCCTGGGCCTGATCATGCGGTTCACCGGCAGCGGCGACTCCTGACGCATTGCTAAAAGGATCCGCGCGGGCACTGCCGCCGCGCTGATCCGGGAACTAAACTGTGGCTGTCGGATTCCGGCAGCCACAGTTTTGTTTAAGAGGCAGGAGCGCCGATGGTACATCCAACGTCAGGTTTCCGGGGCACCCGGGCCGGTGTCACAGCAGGAACAGGACCCAGCCTCCAGGCTGATGAGGACCAGGGAAAAACCCTCCCTCGCGTCCTGGTGTCCTACTGGTGCGCGAAAGGGCATGAAACCCAACTGGTCTTCCTCAAGCTTCCCGAGGACCAGCTCCCGGCAATATGGGATTGCCGGCGCTGCGGAGCTGTGGCAGCGAGGGACGGCGAGGAGGCAGCCGGGGCGGACGCCATGGAGGATGGCTACAAAAGCCACCTGGAATACGTTAAAGAGCGGCGCTCCAGCCAGGACGCCGAAGACCTCCTGGCTGGAGCGCTGGAAAGGCTACGCGCCCGCGGCGTCCTTCCGGACGAGCTGCTGCGGGACGCGTGACGCCGCGTTTTCATCGATGAGCCAGAGAGTCCGGGACGTTCCCCGCGGACCCGCGGCCGGCACCTGCACGGGGTTGGCGCCGGCAAGTGCAAGCCCCACCGCACCGGCCTTGTCCTCGCCCGCAACAACCATCCAGACTTCGGCGGCCGTGTTGATAGTCGGCAGCGTCAGGGAAACGCGCAGCGGAGGCGGCTTGGGCGAATTCCGCACCCCCACCACGGTCCGCTCCTTCTCACGGATGCCGGCCTGCTCAGGAAACAGCGATGCCACATGCGCGTCCGGCCCTACACCCAGCAGGACAACGTCCAGGCGGGGGAGTGCCGCCGGGTGTTCCGGCCGGTCATCGGACATATCGGCAGCGTGCTCGGAGGCCGCGGCGTCCCGCAACTGGCGGGCGTAATCCTCCGCCGCCTCTTCGGGAGTGGCGAACTGGTCCGATGACCCGGGTTCGTGGATCCGCTCCGGGTCCACCGGAATATGCGAGAGCAGCGCGTTGTATGCCTGCTTCGTGTTCCGCTCGGCGTCGTCCGAGGGGACAAAGCGCTCATCGCCCCACCAGAAGTTGACCTTGGACCAGTCGACGGCAGGCGCGGCCGGAGAGTCAGCAACAGCCTTCAGGGTGCCGATACCCACCGTGCCGCCGGTCAGGACCACGGTAGCTTCACCGTGCTTGTCCTGGACATCAACAAGCTTGGTAATCAGGCGGGCCGCAATGGCCGCCATCAGCACGGACGAATCAGGATGAATGCTTACTCTTGGCTCAACGCTCACTGGGTCGGACACTCCTTAGATTGGTACGTGGCAGTCCCATAGTAATCACTTCCCCGAACACTTCGTCCGGGTCCAGGCGGCGCAGCTCCTCCGCAAGGCAGTCCCGGAGGCTGCGGCGCGGAAGCGAGATGCGCTGGGCAGGCTGTCCCGGCTGGGTCAGTTCGGCCACGGACAGTCCGGGGCGGAAGAGCTGGACGTCGCCGCCGGGCCGCGTCAGGCGGACGCGTCGGATGCCGGTCCCGGCGGGGTCGGCCACGATGGTCACGGGTGCGTCCAGCGTAAGGGTGAGCCAGGCCGCGAGGAGGATGGTGCTCGGGGAGTCCGAGGCGCCTTCCACCGCGACGGCGGTCACCGGAGAGGAGTCCACCTCGTCCAGCGCGGCGGCGAGCTGGATCCGCCAGTTGGTCAGGCGCGTCCAGGCCAGGTCCGTGTCGCCTGCGCGGTAGGTTTTGTGGATCCGCTCCAGCGCAACCTGCGGGTCCGGTTCGTTGGCGGAGTCCGTGATCCGGCGGTGGGCGATCCGGCCGATGGAGGTTTCACAGGCGTTTTCCGGGGCGCCGTGGGGCCACCAGGCCACGATCGGCGCGTCCGGAAGCAGCAGCGCGGCCACCAGGGATTCGCTTTCATGGGCCAGCTGGCCGTAGCCGCGCAGCACGATCACCTCGGAGGCGCCCGCGTCACCGCCCACGCGGATCTGGGCATCCAGCCGGTCCTCGGCCTCGGCACCGGCGTCGGCCAGGACGATGATCCGGCAGGGGTGTTCGCGGCTGGCCTCATTGGCTGCCTCTATGGCTTCTTCCTCCTGGCCTGACTTGGTGACCACCACGAGGGTGAGCACCCGGCCCAGGGCAATCACGCCGCCCTGCTCGCGCAGGGACATGATCTTCTTCGAGACTTTGGAAGTGGTGGTGTCCGGCAGGTCTACAATCATGGCCTTCTCCAGGTTCGTCCGTCGCGGGCCAGCAGCTCATCGGCAGAGGCCGGGCCCCAACTCCCCGGGGCGTAGGGTTCGGGCTGTTCGTTCAGCTGCGCCCAGTACTCCTCGAACGGGTCGAGGATCTTCCAGGACAGCTCCACTTCCTCATGCCGCGGGAACAGCGGCGGCTCGCCCAGGAGCACGTCCAGGATCAGCCGTTCGTAGGCCTCCGGGCTGGACTCGGTGAAGGAGTGCCCGTAGCCGAAGTCCATCGTCACATCGCGGACTTCCATCTGGGTGCCCGGAACCTTGGACCCGAACCGGATAGTCACGCCCTCGTCCGGCTGGACCCGGATCACCACGGCGTTCTGGCCGAAGTCATCCTCGCTGTGGTCACGGAATAAAAGATTGGGTGCCCGCTTGAACACCACGGCGATCTCGGTCACGCGGCGGCCCAGGCGCTTGCCGGCCCGCAGGTAGAACGGGACACCAGACCAGCGGCGGGTGTGGATGTCAACCCGGACCGCCGCGAACGTCTCTGTGGTGGAATCGGCCGGGATGCCTTCTTCCTCCAGGTAGCCCTGGACCTGCTCGCCGCCCTGCCAGCCGCCGGCGAACTGCCCGCGTGCCGAGTGCGTGGACAAGTCATCAGGAAGCTTGACGGCGGCGAGGACCTTTTCCTTCTCCGCGCGCAGGTCATCGGCGTTGAAGGAAATGGGCTCCTCCATTGCGGTCAGGGCCAGCAGCTGGAGCAGGTGGTTCTGGATGACGTCACGGGCTGCGCCCACGCCGTCGTAGTACCCTGCCCGGCCGCCGGTGCCGATGTCCTCGGCCATGGTGATCTGGACGTGGTCCACATAGTTGGCGTTCCACAACGGCTCGAACAGCTGGTTCGCGAACCGCAGCGCCAGGATGTTCTGGACCGTCTCCTTGCCCAGGTAGTGGTCGATCCGGAACACCGCGTCCGCCGGGAACACCGACTCCACGATGTCATTGAGCTGCCGGGCGGATTCGAGGTCGTGCCCGAACGGCTTCTCGATCACCACGCGGCGCCATTTGTCACCCTCGGCCTGAGCCAGTCCGTGCTTGGACAGCTGCCGGCAGACCTGCTCGAACGCCTTCGGCGGGATCGAGAGGTAGAACGCGTGGTTCCCCCGGGTGCCGCGGACGTCGTCGAGTTCCTTGATGGTCTCGCCGAGCCGCTCGAAGGCGCCGTCGTCGTCGAACTCGCCCTGGACAAAGCGGATGCCTTCGGACAGCTGGTTCCACACGGCCTCGTCAAAGGGAGTGCGCGCGTAGGCCTGCACGGAAGCCTTCACCTCGGCGGCGAAATCCTCATCCGTCCAGGGACGGCGGCCGAAGCCCACCAGCGCGAAGCTGGGAGGCAGCAGCCCACGGTTGGCGAGGTCGTACACGGCCGGCATCAGTTTTTTGCGGGCAAGGTCGCCGGTGACTCCGAAGAGCACCAGCGATGACGGGCCGGCGATCCGGCTCAGGCGGCGGTCCCGGGGGTCCCGGAGCGGATTCCGCACCGGTTTCCCGGGACGCGTGCCGGACGTCCTGCCGTATTCAGTTTCTGGCATGTTGCTTCTGTGCCTTAGCTTTCGGTGACGGAGGCTGACCTGGCGGACAGCGCGGCGATGATGTCCTGCAACTGTGCCACACCGGCTGCCCGGTTGGTCAGGTGCAGGCGAAGCACGGGACGGCCGTGGTCGCTCAGGACCTGGGCATCACCGGCAGCCTGCGCGGAGATCAGCTTCCCGAACGTAAAGGGACGGTCAGGGATGGCAAGATCTTCGGCCGCATCCGCTGTGACCTGCAGGAAGACGCCGATGGCGGGGCCGCCCTTGTGGAACTGCCCGGTGGAGTGCAGGAACCGCGGACCCCAGCCGAACGTGACGGGACGGCCGGAGACGGCTGCCAGTTCGTCGCGGATGCCCTCGAGCTGTGCGAACGCGAGCCGGTCAAAGTAGGCCTGGACGCTGAGGTAGCTGTCCGGCTGGAGGGTGTCCAGCAGGGCCCGCACTGCCTCTTCGGCCGTGGACGCACCGCCGAGCCACTCGCCGCCGCGGACCTCGATGGCGCCGTCAACGAAGGCTGCCGGCGTCGGCTCCGGCTGGGCGTCGAGCAGGCCGCGTGCAGCCACCTTGGCGGCCTCAACATCGGGCTGGTCGAACGGGTTGATCCCCAGCAGGCGCCCGGCCACGGCGGTGGCAAATTCCCAGACCATCATCTGGGTGGCCAGGCCGCCGGCGATCGCAACTTCGTTTTCACCAAGTTCGACGTCGGCGTCCGCGGCTACCAGCCGGACCACCAGGACGTCGTCAGCACCCGAGTTCACCTCAGGGGCGGCGGGTCCGGCCACCACCGGCAGGACTCCGGTGCCCAGCTTGCCCGTGGACTCGGCGATGAGCTGCTCGGCCCAGTCGGCGAAGCCCACAATGCCGGAACCGTCCTCGGCAATGACAATCTTGTTGCGCAGCGGGCTGGTGCCGCCCAGTGCGGTTCCCAGGGACAGGCCGATGTTCTCCGGCGCGTCCTCGTTGAGGACCTCGGCTGCTTCCTCGGCCTCGTCCAGGAAAGCCTGGATGTCCACGCCGGCCAGGCCCGAGGGCACCAGGCCGAAAGCAGTGAGGGCGGAGAAACGGCCGCCGACGTTGGGGTCGGCGTTGAACACGGCACGGTAGCCGGCGTCGCGGGAGGCCTTGTCCAGCGGGGAGCCGGGATCGGTGACGATGATGATGCGGCTCGCGGCATCGATTCCGGCGTCGTTGAACGCCTTCTCGAAGACCCTCCGCTGGGAATCGGTTTCAACGGTGGAACCGGACTTGGAGGAAACCACAATGGCGGTCTCCGCCAGCCGGTCCGCCAGGGCAGCACGGACCTGGTCAGGGTCCGTGCTGTCCAGCACAGTCAGCTCGACGCCGGCGGTGCCGGCAATGACCTCCGGGGCCAGCGAGGATCCGCCCATGCCGCACAGTGCAATGCGGGTGACGCCTTCGGCGCGGAGGGCATCGCGGAGTTCCAGGATCTCCAACACCTGCGGCTGGGAGACGGTGGCCGCCTCAACCCAGCCGAGCCTGATGGCAGACTCTGCTTCGGCGTCGGAACCCCACAGGGTGTGGTCCTTCGCGAAGATCCGGGTGGCGATGCGTTCCTCCACCAGGGCGGGGAGGTGCTGTTCCAGTGCCTGCTGCGCGGCACCTGTGGCTTCGTAGCTGAGTGTGCTCATTGTTGGTTAGGAAGCCTTCCGTGCAGAGGCGAGGGCGCCCTCGACGTCGCCGAGCAGTTCCTTCCAGCTGGCCACGAACTTGTCCAGGCCTTCGGATTCAAGGATTGCTACGACGTCGTTGTAGGAGATGCCCAGCTTTTCGAGCGCGTCCAGGGTGTTGTTGGCTTCCGCGTAGGTGCCGGTGACGGTGTCGCCGGTGACCACACCGTGGTCGAAGGTGGCGTCAAGCGTCTTTTCCGGCATGGTGTTCACGACGCCGGGGGCGACGAGTTCCGTGACGTACAGGGTGTCCGGGTAGGCCGGATCCTTCACGCCGGTGGAAGCCCACAGGGGACGCTGGGGGAGTGCGCCGGCTTCGGCCAGCAGGGCCCAGCGTTCGGTGGCGAAGAGCTCTTCGTAGACCTGGTAGGCCAGGCGGGCGTTGGCCAGGCCGGCCTTGCCCTTGAGTGCCTTGGCCTCATCGGTGCCCAGAGCGTCGAGGCGCTTGTCGATTTCGGAATCCACGCGGGAGACGAAGAAGGAAGCCACGGAGTGGATCTTCGACAGGTCGTGGCCGTTTTCCTTGGCCTGCTCCAGCCCGGCCTGGAAGGCGTTGATGACAGCGCGGTAGCGCTCGAGGGAGAAGATCAGGGTCACGTTGACGCTGATGCCCTCGGCCAGGGTGGCGGTGATGGCCTCAAGGCCCTCGAGCGTGGCGGGGATCTTGATGAGGACGTTGTCCTTGTTGACCCTCTTGTACAGGTGCTTTGCTTCGGCGATGGTGCCTGCGGTGTCCCAGGCCAGGCGCGGGTCGACCTCGATGGACACGCGGCCATCCACGCCCTTGGTGGCTGCTGCCACGGGTGCGAAGAGGTCGCAGGCGTCGGCGACGTCGGTGGTGGTGATCTCGAAGATGGTGTCCTCGACGGACGCGCCGGCTGCTGCCTGCTTGGCGATGGTGGCGTCGTAGTCGGTGCCTGCCGTGATGGCCGCGTGGAAGATGGAGGGGTTGGTGGTGACACCAACCACGTTCTTCTCTTCGATGAGCTTGGCCAGGGTGCCTGTGTCCAGGCGTCCGCGGGAAAGGTCATCGAGCCAGATGGAAACTCCGGCGTCGGAGAGCTGCTGAGTGGGAGTAGTCATTTTTGTATCTCCTAAGAAAACGGGTTAGGCCTGGAGGCCGGCGAGGGAGTCCTTGGCGGCCGCGGCAACTGCTTCTGCGGTGATGCCGAACTCCTGGAAGAGGCGCTTGTAGTCGGCGGAAGCGCCGTAGTGCTCGAGGCTGATGGAACGGCCGGCGTCGCCGACGAATTCCTTCCAGCCCAGGGACAGTCCTGCTTCGACGGAGACGCGGGCCTTGACGCCAGCAGGGAGCACTGACTCGCGGTAGGCGGCGTCCTGCTTGTTGAACCACTCCACGCACGGCATGGAGACAACGCGGGCGGCGATGCCTTCGGCCTGCAGGGCTTCGCGGGCCTGGACGGCCAGCTGGACCTCGGAGCCGGTGCCGATGAGGATGACGTCGGCCGGGACGGTGGCGCCGTCCTTGGCTGCCTCGGCCAGGACGTAGCCGCCCTTGGCGACGCCGGCCACTGAACCGAACGTGTCGCCGTCGGCCTCGCCCTCGCCGCGTTCCCAGGTGGGGATGTTCTGGCGGGTCAGCACGATGCCGGCAGGGTTGCTGTGGTTTTCGAGCATGGTCTTCCAGGCAACGGCCACTTCGTTGGCGTCACCGGGACGGACCACATCCAGGCCCACGATGGCGCGCAGGGTGGCGAGCTGTTCCACCGGCTGGTGGGTGGGGCCGTCCTCGCCCAGGCCGATGGAGTCGTGCGTCCAGACGTACAGGGACGGGACACCCATCAGCGCGCCGAGGCGGATGGCGGGGCGCTGGTAGTCGCTGAAGATCAGGAACGTGCCCGAGAACGCCCGGGTCCGGCCGTGCAGGCTGATGCCGTTCACGATCGACGCGGCGGCGTGCTCGCGGATGCCGAAGTGCAGGACCCGGCCGTACGGGTTGCCCTTCCAGGCGTCGGTCTGCTTGGACGCCGGAACAAACGACGGCGAGCCCTCGATGGTGGTGTTGTTCGACTCCGCGAGGTCGGCGGAGCCGCCCCACAGTTCGGGCAGGACCGGGCCGAGGGCGTTGAGGACCTTGCCGGAAGCGGCGCGCGTGGAGACATCCTTGCCGGCCGGGAAGACCGGAAGAGCGGCGTCAACGTCGTTCGGCAGTTCCTTGGCCTCAATGCGCTGCAGCAGGGCCGCGCCTTCGGCGTTGGCGGCCTGCCACGCGTTGAAGGACTCTTCCCATTCCTTGCGGGCGGCGGCGCCGCGGTCCACCACGGCGCGGGCGTGGGCCAGGACGTCCTGGTCCACGTCGAAAGACTTGGCGGGGTCGAAGCCCAGGACTTCCTTCAGGGCTGCAACTTCCTCGGCGCCGAGTGCGGAGCCGTGGATCTTGCCGGTGTTCTGCTTCTTCGGCGCCGGGTAGCCGATGATGGTGCGCAGCGACACGATGGAAGGTTTGGACGTCTCGGCTTTGGCGGCGAGGAGCGCGGAGTAAAGCTCCTGGACGTCTTCCTTGTATTCGCCGGTCTTGGTCCAGTCCACGCGCTGGACGTGCCAGCCGTAGGCCTCGTAGCGCTTCAGGACATCCTCGGTGAAGGCGATGTCGGTATCGTCCTCGATGGAGATGTGGTTCTCGTCGTAGACAACAACAAGGTTGCCCAGTTCCTGGTGCCCGGCCAGCGAGGAAGCCTCGGCCGTGACGCCTTCCTGGAGGTCGCCGTCGGAGGCAATGACCCAGATGGTGTGGTCAAACGGCGACTCGCCGGCGGGGGCATCGGCGTCGAACAGGCCGCGCATCCGGCGCTGCGAGTAGGCGAAGCCGACAGAGGACGCGAGGCCCTGGCCCAGCGGGCCGGTGGTGATTTCCACGCCGGCGGTGTGCTTGTACTCGGGGTGGCCCGGGGTCAGCGAACCCCAGGTGCGCAGCGCCTCAAGGTCCTTCAGTTCCAGGCCGTAACCGGAGAGGAACAACTGGATGTACAGGGTGAGCGAGGTGTGGCCCGGCGAAAGCACGAAGCGGTCGCGGCCCAGCCAGTCGGGGTTGCGCGGATCGTGGCGCATCAGTTTCTGGAAAAGCAGGTACGCGGCCGGCGCCAGGCTCATCGCCGTTCCGGGGTGGCCGTTGCCCACCTTCTCCACGGCGTCTGCAGCCAGTACGCGGATGGTATCCACCGCGCGCTGGTCCAAGCTGGTCCAAGACAGTTCTTGCTCTTCCAAATGTGGCACGAAAACCGGGCCCCTCTCTGTGCTGATGGCGGGCGGCACACCGGATCCGTAGTAAGGCACGTTGTAGGGCGCCGCTCGGTGTGTACCAGCCGTTCACCATCGAAACGTTGATCTTTGTCACTCAGCCACTGGCCAGCTTGGGAATGCGTTTTCCGCCGCTTTCCTGCCGCGTGCTGATCTGGTGACAGCTTAGCTCTATTCCACTCCTCGGGCGGCGGAAATCTCACGTTGTGGACGCAATTTCGCCTTATGTGAACCGGCCTGAAGTGAGGCTGAGTTAATCTGCTCGAATTGGTGCGCGAGCGATCACCAGCACCAAATGGCGGGCCGTTGGGACGGGGACGGCACGGTATGATATTTGGAGGCCAGCGCCGGGTGGCGGCCCATTTGCAGCTTCCCGAAACTCCCGGCCGGGGTGCGGACCACTAATTCCGGTTCCGCCGGCGCCCGGACGGGCGGGCCGCTTGACACCGCTGGACAGCCAGCAGAACTGCCAACAGAACGGGTGACTGCCACCGTGAGCACAACAGATACGCCGCTGAACGCATCCCGGGCAACAAACGCCGGGATCGCCCGTAAGGCCAAGGCGTATCTCGCCCTCACCAAGCCCCGGGTCATTGAGCTGCTGCTGGTGAGCACGCTGCCCACCATGATCTATGCGGAGCGCGGATTTCCCTCGATCGGGCTCATCCTGGCCACGCTGGTCGGCGGCGCGTTCGCGGCCGGCAGCGCAGGGGCGTTCAACTGCTACATTGACCGCGACATCGACAAACTGATGCACCGCACTGAAAACCGCCCCCTGGTAACCGGTGAAGTCACGCCGCGTGAAGCGCTGATCTTCTCCTGGCTCCTGGGCGCGGCAGCCATCGCCATCCTCTGGTTCGGAGCCAATCCGCTGTCCGCCTGGCTGGGGCTTGGCGCCATCTTCTTCTACGTGGTGATCTACACCATCATCCTCAAACGCCGGACTGCGCAGAATATTGTGTGGGGCGGCGCGGCAGGCTGTTTCCCCGTGCTGATTGCCTGGGCCGCCGTAACCAACTCGGTGGAATGGCCCGCGGTCATCCTCTTTATGGTGATTTTCCTCTGGACCCCGCCCCATTACTGGCCGCTGTCCATGCGCTACGGCGAGGATTACCGCAACGCCAACGTCCCCATGCTGGGAGCCATCGCCGGTGCCAAGGTGGTTTCGGTGCAGGTGGTCCTCTATGCGTGGGCCATGGTTGCGTGCTCCCTGCTGATGGTTCCCGCCGGCGGAGCGGGCTGGGTCTACACCGTAACCGCAGTGCTGGCCGGCGCCTGGTTCCTGTACGAGTCGCACTCCCTCTACAGCCGGGCCCATCGCGAGGACATCACGGACAAGCGGGCCATGAAGGTCTTCCACGGCTCCATCAGCTACCTCACCTTGCTCTTTATTGCCCTGGCGGTTGACCCGTTTATCGGCCCGGCCGTGATTGCCGGGTAGCCTCGCGCTTTCTGCCTGACGAACCTCTCCCGGCACCCGCCGGGGGAGGTTTGTTTGTAGGGGCGTAATCCAGCCTCAAGCAAGCAGTTGACATCTCATATGACACATATGTCATGTTGATCACTTAGACCTGTCACCGCGCATGACGGTCTGGTTACTGTGGGATGGATCCTGCCCGCGAGCAAAGGAAAACCATGGCAAAGGCAAACGATCCATCCACCGTTCCAGCACCCAGCCACAGTCCTCCGCCCGGTTCCCGGCGCGCACACCCGCTAAGGTTCCGGCGCCCCGCGTTCCTCGGCCATCTTGGCGCCGACGTCCCGGCCTCACTTGTTGTGTTCCTCGTCGCCCTGCCCCTTTCGCTGGGTATTGCCGCAGCCTCAGGTGCACCCATCATGGCCGGACTGATTGCCGCCGCCGTCGGCGGCATCGTGGCGGGCAGCCTGGGCGGATCACCGCTTCAGGTGAGCGGACCCGCCGCCGGGCTCACCGTTGTGGTGGCCGGACTGGTGCAGGAGTTCGGCTGGCAGGTGACGTGCGCGATTACCGCAGCCGCCGGCGTCGTCCAACTCTTGCTCGGCATCAGCCGCGTGGGGCGGGCCGCGCTGGCGGTCTCACCCGTCGTGGTCAAGGCGATGCTGGCCGGCATCGGAATCACCATCATCCTCCAGCAGATCCAGGTCCTGCTGGGTGGCCAGCCCGCCGGCTCGGCCCTTGAGAACCTGGCCGCCCTGCCTGCAGCCATCACCGGCCTCGAACTGCATGCTGCCCTGCTCGGACTGACCGTCGTGGGAATCCTGCTGGTGTGGAAGCACCTTCCGGCTGCGGCCCGTCGCCTCCCCGGACCGCTGGCCGCCGTCGCCGTGGGCACCGCACTTTCTGTTGCCTTCGCGCCGGGGGTTGAGCGCATCTCCTTGACCGGGTCAATTGTCGACGCCGTCGCGTTGCCGCAGCTGCCCGAGGGCAACTGGCGTGCCGTCGCCTTCGCCGTCATCTCGATGGCGCTGATCGCCAGCATCGAATCGTTGCTGTCCGCCGTCGCTGTGGACAAGATGCAGACCGGCCCCCGCACCAACCTCAACCGGGAGCTCGTGGGCCAGGGCGCGGCCAATATTGTCTCCGGCTCGCTGGGCGGACTGCCGGTGACGGGCGTTATTGTCCGCAGCGCCACCAACGTGGAGGCCGGCGCGGCCACCCGGACGTCCGCCGTCCTGCACGGTGTCTGGGTGCTGGCCTTTTCCGCCATCTTTGCCGGGCTGATCCAGCTGATCCCGCTGTCCGTGCTGGCCGGCCTGCTGGTGGTGATCGGCGCGCGCCTGATCAAGGTGGCCGATATCCGGACCAGCCTCCGCACGGGCGATCTGCTGATCTACGTGGTGACGCTGCTCTCCGTGGTGTTCCTGAACCTGCTCGAAGGGGTCATGATCGGCCTGGCACTGGCGGCTGCCAGCGTGCTGTGGCGTGTGCTGCGCGCCGTGGTCTACTCCCACCGGCCGGTCTCACCGGCCGCCCCGTGGCGGGTGACCATCGCCGGGTCGTGCAGCTTCTTTGCCCTGCCGCGGCTCAACCGTGTCCTGCACGCCATTCCGGCTGGAGCGGATGTGACGGTGGAGCTGAACGCGGACTACCTGGACCATGCCTTCCGCGAGGCCCTGCTCGCCTGGCAGCACCAGTACGAGGCAGCCGGCGGAACGGTTGGTTTGGAGGAACACGGAAATACGCTTTTCCAGGATGCGGCGCACCAGGCGCCGAAACGCCAGGACGCGAGGGAGCTGCCGCTGCCGCCGAGGACCTCCTGGCAGCAGTTGCCGGCACACGTCCGGGACGCCCAGCGGCCGGGGACTGACGCCGGGGACCAGACGCCGGACCAGGCAGGGAGAGGCTCCCTGCCGCTGCGATCGCTCCTGCTGGGCATAAACAAGTACCACCGCCGCTTCGCGGACCAGGTACGTCCGCTGGTGCAGGACCTGGCCGACGGCCAGAACCCGGACACCCTGTTCGTGGCCTGCGTGGACTCACGCGTGAACCCGAACCTGATCACCAGCAGCGGCCCCGGCGACCTGCTGACCCTGCGGAACATCGGCAACGTGGTGTGCCACGAAGGCCAGGACGACTCCATCGACTCCGCCCTCAACTTCGCCGTGAAAGGCCTCAAAGTAGATTCGATCGTCATCTGCGGGCACTCCAACTGCGGCGCCATGAAAGCGCTGATCGACGACGCCCACGGCAAGGGAAACCCGTCGCTCGGAGCCGGCTTCGACGCCTGGCTGAACCACGCCCGTCCCAGCTACCGGGAGTTGCTGGCGGAACATCCCGTGGCGTTGGCTGCCGAAGCCGCGGGGTACAGCCGGCAGGACCAGTTGGCGATGGTGAACGTGGCCGTGCAGCTGGGCAAACTCGAAAGCCATCCGGCGGTGGGGCCGGCGCTTGCCAAGGGCAGCGTGCAGGCCACGGGCCTTTTCTACGACATCGCCACGGCGCGGGTCCTGCTGGTGGAACCGGCCGGCATCCAGTTCCTTGACCCTGCCGCGTCGGCACGAAGGCCAGCCCCGGCAGGGATTCCTGCAGGCTGACGCGGCAGTAGCTGGACCCACAACCAAGAGCGCCCCGGTTCCTGGGAACCGGGGCGCTCTTGGTTGTGGAAGTACCGTGGCGGGGCTAATCCACCGGGCTGGACCGGGAGATGTCCCAGGCATTGGTGGCTGCCACCATCAGCAGTGCAGCCCCGAGCATGTGGGCCGCGACCAGGAGCGCGGGAATGCCGTTGTAGTACTGGGTGAAGCCGATGACGGCCTGGAGGAGTGTCACAGCGAGCAGCCCCAGAATCGCTGAACGGCAGGCCCCCTTGATCCGCCGCAGGATCACCAGCACGAGTGCCACCACGGTGCCTGCCGTCACCAGGTAGGCCGGCACGGCGTGGATGTGCGAGAACAGGTCCCAGTCCAGGCCGTTGCGGGGGGCATCAGCGTCCCCTGCGTGGGGCCCGGCCCCGGTCACCACTACGCCCAGCATCACGGCGAGGGCGGAAAAGAGCGCGACGGCGGCCGTCACCGGGCGCATGACGCCCGGCAGGACGTGGTGCCGCACCGTGCGGAAACGGCCGGTCCGGCCGAAGGCGCGGTTCACCAGCAGCGTGGCAAACACCACCAGCGCCATGGATACCAGGAAGTGCAGGCCAACCACCCAGGGGTTGAGGTTGGTCAGGACGGTGATCCCGCCGATGACTGCCTGCGCCGGAATGCTGGCGAGAAGACCCAGGGCCAGCAGGAAGAGATCCTTGCGCTCCTTGCGGAGGTTCCACAGGTACACCAGCATCAGTGCTGCGACGGCGGCCAGGGCGAACGTGAGGAGCCGGTTGCCGAACTCGATAAAACCGTGGATGCCCATTTCCGGGGTGTTCACCAGTGATGTGTCCGTGCAGCGCGGCCAGGTGGGGCAGCCGAGGCCGGACGCGGTCAGCCGTACGGCCCCGCCGGTGACCACCAGGAGGGTCTGGCCGATCAGGGAGGCAACCGCGAGGCGGCGAACCCGAACGTCCACGGTGCGGGGCAGCCGGGACGACAGACGGTTAACGAACTGGGGGAGGCGTGCGGCCGTGCTCACGGATATCTCAATTCCACTTGAACCAACGGATGGCTGCTGCCCCGGCAATAACGGTCCAGAGGAGCAGGATGAGGGTGGCGCCGCCGTTCAGCGTGCCGCCAAGGAATGCCTCGCGCAGGGATTCACCGAGTGCGCCGGAAGGCAGGAACTGCACCATTGACTGGGCAGCGGCGGGCAGGCGTTCCGCCGGAAGGACTATCCCACCGAGGGCGCCCAGCAGGATCCACAGCAGGTTGGTGATGGCCAGCGTTGCCTCGGGCCGGACAGTCCCGGCCACCAGCAGGCCCAGGGCGGTAAAGGCGGCGGCGCCCAGTGCCAGCAGGAACAGGCCGGGAACCCAGCCGGCTGCCGGCGGCCGCCATCCCAGGGACAAGGCCACGGCACTGACCACCACCACCTGCAGGCAGAGCACGGCCAGGACCGACAGTGCCTTGCCGGCGATTAACCCGCCGCGGCCCAGGGGAGTGGTGGAAAGGAAGCGAAGCACTCCGTAACGCCGGTCGAAGCCGGTGGCGATGCCCTGGCCGGTGAATGCCGTGGACATGGCGCACAGGGCGAGGATGCCTGGAACGGCGACGTCCACGCGGCTGCCCCCCAGCCCGTCCAGGAACGGCGTGACGGTCAGGCCAACAAGTGCCAGGAGCGGCAGCACCACGGCAAGGATCAGCTGTTCGCCGTTCCGGAGCATGGCCAGGGCCTCGTACTTGCCCTGCAGCAGCACTCGCCGCAGCAGGGAAGAAGGCTGCTGCGCGCCGGAAACCCCGCCGAGGGCGTTGACAGGAGCATTGCGTGCGGCGCCGGGCGCATTCCCGTTCATCGGATGTCCTTTCCCGAGATATCCAGAAAGACGTCTTCAAGGCTACGCGCCTGCAGGCTCATCGAGGCCGGCATGATGCCCTGCGCTTCCCACCACCGGGCCAGTGCCGCAAGGTGGCCGGGAGTCAGGCTGCCCGTGACGGAGTAGCGGCCGGCGCGGGTTTCCAGGAAAGCGATGCTGTCCGGCAGGACGCCGCCGACGTCCAGCCCCGGCACCGCTTCGAAGTCGAGCGTGCGGATGTGGTCCGCCCCTGCTTCCACGGCCGGGTTGCGCTGCAGTAGTTCCTGGACGGTTCCCTCGGCGACGTTCCGGCCGCCGTCGATGATGTAGACGTAGTCGGCCAGCCTTTGGGCGTCGTCCATCAGGTGCGTGGTGAGGATGATGCCCATCCCGGCGTCGCGCAGCTCGGAGATCAGGTCGAACACCAGCTGGCGCGACTGCGGGTCCAGGCCGGCGCTGGGCTCGTCAAGGAACAGGACTTCCGGCCGGCCGATCAAAGCGGCGGCAAGTGCCAGGCGTTGCTTTTGTCCGCCGGAGAGCCGGCGGACGGTGGTCCGGCTGAACGCGCCGATGCCCAGCCGCTCAATCAGGTCATCCACGGGCCAGGGCTGGGCATAAAGTCCGGCGATGTGCCGCAGCAGGGGAACAGGCCTGGCCGACGGCGGCAGCCCACCGTCCTGAAGCATCACCCCGACGCGGGAGCGCAGTTCCGCCCCCGCGGTCGCCGGGTCCCGGCCGAGCAGGGAGATGGTGCCGCCGGTTCGCTTTTGGAGGCCCTGGGCGCATTCCAAGGTGGTGGTTTTTCCCGCGCCGTTGGCGCCCAGCAGGGCGGTGACCTGCCCGCGTTCGGCGACAAGAGAAACGCCGCTCACCACCCGGAGCATTTTTCCGTCCAGGCTTGCGAGCGGGCCTACATCCTTAACTAGCCCGCTGATGGACAGAACCGGGGATTGGGGGGATCGCACCCCAGTATTCTACGGGATGTAGTATTTTCCCCGGTCCTTCCACCCTGCCGCTCAGGTCAGCCTGTCCTTACTGGAGCGGGGGACTAAATTACGACATTATTGTGTTGTGTATTCCATGAGCAATGCTACTGCTGTGCCTTTTGCCGGGCACGGAGCCTTTCCGGCTCCCGCAGACCGTGGTCCTATGGCCGCCGGTCCGGTGGCTGATGCCGATGAGCGCACCCGGGACCGTGTGCTCTCTGCCGTCCTGGAACATGGGCCCGTCAGCGCCGCCGAACTTGGCGACCTGCTGGGCTTCACGCCGGCGGCGGTGCGGCGGCACCTGGACCATTTGTCCCGTGCGGGCGTTATCGAAGTCAAGCGTGTGGCCAAGTCCGGGGCCGGGGCAGGCCGTCCCGCACGCCGCTACGTCCTCAGCTCCCAAGGACAGTCGAGCCTCGGCAACGATTACCTGGGCATTGCCGCCCTTGCGCTCCAGGAGCTGCAGAAAGTTGCAGGACCGGACGCGGTGCGGGCATTCGCCGTCGAACGCTTCTCGGAGATGGAACGCCGCTACGCGCCGGAAATCGACCAGGCCGGCCCGGACGTCACCGACCGCGCCAGGGCCCTGGCGGAAGCCCTGAGCCGCGACAACTTCGTGGCCTCGGCAGCCTCCATCGAGGCCAAGCCGCCGCTCCCCGCCGCCCTTTCGAGCGTGCAGCTGTGCCAGGGTCACTGCCCCATCCAGCAGCTCGCCGCCCGCTTCCCCGTGTTTTGCGACGTGGAGACCGAAGTGTTCGCGAGACTGGTGGGCGTCGACGTCCGCCGGCTTTCCACGCTGGCCCGCGGCGGACACGTCTGCACCACCCACATACCCACAGGCAGGCTGTCTGCCCAGGGGCCCACGAGGCCCCCGGCAGCCCCCGCCGGCCTGAATGAAGTAACCAACCAGCAGCAAGAAAGGCCGTGATGACGGACCAACTATCAGAGAAAGCGGTAGCCGAAAACACTGTGATCTCGGAGATTCTGGAAAAGAATCCCGAGCTCCACGGCATCGGCACCTACGAGTACGGCTGGGCCGATAAGAACGACGCCGGCGCCAACGCACGCCGTGGGCTCAACGAAGAGGTTGTCCGGGACATCTCGGCCAAGAAGAGCGAGCCGCAGTGGATGCTTGACCTGCGCCTCAAGGGCCTGAAGTATTTCGACCGCAAGCCCATGCCCACCTGGGGCGCGGACCTGTCCGGCATTGACTTCGACAACATCAAGTACTTCGTCCGCTCCACGGAGAAGCAGGCAACCACCTGGGAAGAGCTCCCCGAGGACATCAAGAACACCTACGACAAGCTGGGCATTCCCGAGGCCGAAAAGCAGCGTCTTGTTTCCGGTGTCGCCGCCCAGTACGAGTCCGAGGTTGTCTACCACCAGCTGCGTGAGGACCTTGAGAGGCAGGGTGTCATCTTCCTGGACACCGACACCGCCCTGAAGGAACACCCGGAGATTTTCCAGGAGTACTTCGGCACGGTCATTCCGGTGGGCGACAACAAGTTCGCCTCGCTGAACACCTCCGTCTGGTCCGGCGGCTCCTTTGTGTACGTCCCCAAGGGCGTCCACGTGGACATCCCGCTGCAGGCATACTTCCGCATCAACACCGAGAACATGGGCCAGTTCGAGCGGACCCTGATCATCGCTGACGAGGACTCCTACGTCCACTACATCGAAGGCTGCACGGCTCCGATCTACACCTCGGACTCCCTGCACTCTGCCGTGGTGGAGATCATCGTGAAGAAGGGCGCCCGCGTCCGGTACACCACCATCCAGAACTGGTCCAACAACGTGTACAACCTGGTGACCAAGCGCGCCATCTGCGAAGAGGGCGCCACCATGGAATGGGTCGATGGCAACATCGGTTCCAAGGTCACCATGAAGTACCCGGCCGTTTACCTCGTGGGTGAGCACGCCAAGGGTGAGACTCTGTCCATCGCTTTCGCGGGCGAGGGCCAGCACCAGGACACCGGCTCCAAGATGGTCCACATCGCGCCGAACACCAAGAGCTCCATCATCTCCAAGTCGGTGGCCCGTGGTGGTGGCCGTGCTGCCTACCGCGGCCTGGTCCAGGTCCGCGAAGGCGCCAAGCACTCCGCCAACACCGTGCGCTGCGACGCGCTGCTGGTCGACACCATCAGCCGCTCGGACACCTACCCGTACATCGACATCCGCGAGGACGACGTTGTAATGGGCCACGAGGCAACTGTTTCCCGGGTCAGCGAAGAGCAGCTCTTCTACCTGATGTCCCGCGGCATGCGCGAAGACGAAGCCATGGCGATGATCGTCCGCGGCTTTATCGAGCCCATTGCCCGCGAGCTCCCCATGGAGTACGCACTTGAGCTGAACCGCCTGATTGAACTGCAGATGGAAGGGTCCGTCGGATAACGATGACTGAAATCACTACTGAAAAGGCGCGCATCGGCGCGCCCTCAGCCCAGCCGTTCATCGACGGCTTCACTGAAGAAGGCGAGAGCCTCTCGCCCATCAACGCCGGCACGAAGGCACCGCTCGCGGGCGCTTCAGCCAAGAGCCATTCCCACGGCGGCGGCGTCGGCATCCCGGACAGCTCACGTGCAGGCCGCCTGACGTCCTACAAGCTTGCCGACTTCAAGCCGCTCACCGGCATGGAGGAAGACTGGCGCTTCACCCCGCTGAAGCGCCTCCGCGGACTGCACTCAGAGGTCCTCTCCGGCGCGGCACCCACCGTTGTTGTCAACGGCCCGGAGCAGGTCATCGTGGAAAGCGTGAACCGCGACGACCAGCGCATAGGTACTGCCGGTATCCCCGAGGACCGCGTCTCCGCGAACGCCTGGGAAAACTTTGCCGGGGCCACCGTGGTGACCATCCCGTCCGAGTTCGAAGCCCTGACGGAAATTTCCGTGGACATCGAAGGCGCCTCCATGGACGCCGCCGCCCAGCACCTCGTGATCGTGGCGGAAAAGTTCTCGAAGGCAGTTGTTGTCCTGAACCACCGGGGCTCCGCCGTGGTTTCGGAAAACGTCGAGATCATCGTTGAAGACGGTGCCAGCCTCACGGTTATCTCGCTTCAGGAATGGAACGACGACGCCGTCCACGCCTCCTCCCAGCAGGCAAAAATCGGCCGCGACGCCAAGCTCAAGCACGTTATGGTGAGCCTTGGCGGCGACCTGGTCCGCGTCACGCCGTCGGCCCGCTTCACCGCCACCGGCGGCGAGGCCGAGCTGTTCGGCTTGTACTTCGCCGACGCCGGCCAGCACCTGGAGCAGCGCCTGTTCGTGGACCACGCCGTGGCCAACTGCAAGTCCAACGTCCTGTACAAGGGCGCGCTGCAGGGCCGCAATGCGCACGCCGTCTGGGTGGGTGACGTCCTGATCCGCAAGGAAGCAGAAGGCACCGACACCTACGAGGCCAACCGCAACCTGCTGCTGACCGACGGTGCCCGTGCCGACTCTGTCCCCAACCTCGAAATCGAGACCGGGCTGATCGAGGGTGCCGGTCACGCCAGCGCCACCGGCCGGATGGACGACGAGCACCTGTTCTACCTGATGGCCCGCGGCATCCCGGAGGATGTTGCCCGCCGCCTGGTGGTCCGCGGCTTCCTGAACGAGATCATCCAGCAGATCAAGGTCCCCTCCATTGAGGAGCGGCTTACCGAGGCTGTTGAGCACGAACTCGCGCTGACGGATAACTAGAAGGCACGGGGCACGGTTTACTGATGACTGAACAGCCAAAGGGCGAGCTTGTCTGCAAGGTGGATGAAATCCAGCTGAAGCAGGCGCTGCGGATCCTGATCGATGACTACCCTGTGGCGATCGTGAAGGACTCCATGGGGGAGATCCACGCAATCGGAGATACCTGCTCGCACGCGGACATTTCACTGTCCGAGGGCGACGTGGAGGGTTGCGCCATTGAGTGCTGGGGCCACGGCTCCCAATTCGACTTGCGCACCGGCGAGCCGTTGCAGCTGCCGGCCTACGATCCCGTTCCGGTGTTCGCCGTTGAGATCCAGGGGGATGAGGTCTACGTGGACTTCACCAACATCCTCAACGGCGCCGAAGCCCCGAACTTCAGCTAGCACCACAGAATTACGAACCAACTTCCAGACAGAGACCGCACCGCAGCCGCCAGGCGCGGTGCAGAGGAGAACAAGACACATGTCTACTCTTGAGATCAAGGACCTGCACGTCAGCATTGAGACGGAGCAGGGCACCAAGGAAATCCTGAAGGGCGTCAGCCTGACCATCCGGACCGGCGAAACCCACGCCATCATGGGCCCCAACGGCTCCGGCAAGTCCACGCTGGCCTCCACCATCGCAGGCCACCCGCGGTACAACGTCACCAGCGGCTCCATCACCCTGGACGGCGAAGACGTCCTGGAAATGAGCGTTGACGAGCGCGCCCGCGCCGGCGTCTTCCTGGCCATGCAGTACCCGGTGGAGGTCCCCGGTGTCAGCATGACCAACTTCCTGCGCACCGCCAAGACCGCCATTGACGGCGAAGCCCCCAAGCTCCGCACCTGGACCAAGGACGTCAAGGCCGCCATGGAGCAGCTGCGCATCGACGCCGATTTCGCCCAGCGCAACGTCAACGAAGGCTTCTCCGGCGGCGAAAAGAAGCGCGTGGAAATCCTCCAGCTGGAACTCTTCAAGCCCAAGTTCGCCGTCCTGGACGAGACCGACTCCGGCCTGGACGTTGACGCGCTCAAGGTCGTTTCCGAGGGCGTCAACCGCGCCCACGCCGATGGCAACATGGGCACGCTGCTCATCACCCACTACACGCGCATCCTGCGCTACATCAAGCCTGACTTCGTGCACGTGTTCGTGGACGGCCAGGTCGTGGAGGAGGGCGGCCCCGAGCTGGCCGACCGCCTTGAAGAAGAAGGCTACGACCGCTACGCCAAGGGCGCCGGTGCCGCCGCTGCACCCGCCGCGGCACAGGCCTAGTAAGGACCCCCGCCATGACTGAAATCAACGCGGCCCGCACGAGCCTCGAGGACGTCGAAGAGGCGCTGAAGGATGTCATCGACCCCGAACTCGGCGTCAACATCGTGGACCTCGGCCTGCTTTACGGCCTGAAGTACTCCGATGACGACGGCGCGCTGCTGATCGACATGACCCTGACCACCGCCGCCTGCCCGCTCACCGATGTCCTCGAGGAGCAGGTGGGCCAGGCCCTGGACGGCGTTGTTGACGACTGGCGCCTTAACTGGGTGTGGATGCCGCCATGGGGTCCGGAGCGGATCACCGACGACGGCAAGGACCAGATGCGGGCCCTCGGCTTCAACATCTAAGGTCCCCGGGTACGACGACGGCCGGTTACCTTCCGCAGGGAAGGGGCGGTTTCTAGGGGTCGTTGCAACACCTGCTGGTTAGGTGGTTAGTAGTAAATCACGTAAACGCTCGGCTGGGGTTTTCCAGCCGAGCGTTTTGCGTGGGCGGCCGTTGAGTTCCTGGGCGACGTGTTCGAGATCTTCCGGGCCGTAGACGGACAGATCCGTGCCTTTGGGGAAGTACTGGCGCAATAAGCCGTTGGTGTTCTCATTGGAACCGCGTTGCCAGGGGCTTGCGGGGTCGCAGAAGTAGACGGGCATGTCGGTGGCGATGGTGAAGGATCGGTGTCCGGCCATTTCGGCGCCCTGGTCCCAGGTCAGTGAGCCGCGTAGGTGCGCTGGAAGGGTATTGATGGTCCGGACGAGGCCGTCGCGGACGGTTTCGGCGGTGTGGTCATTTGGCAGGTGCACGAGCATGACGTACCGGGTGGTGCGTTCGACCAGGGTTGCGATGGCGGACTGGTTTAGTGTCCCGGTGATCAGGTCGCCTTCCCAGTGCCCGGGGACGGCACGGTCTTGGACCTCGGGCGGCCGTTCGGAGATCATGACCATGGGGTCCGTGAAGCGGGAGATGCGTTGTTCGCCGGCGTTGTGGGGTTTGCGGCGGGTCCGGCCGGTGCGCAGGGCGGCCTGAATTTCGCGTTTGAGTCCGCCTCTAGCCTGGATGTAGAGGGCTTGATAGATCGTCTCTGGGCACACACGCATCTCCGGCAGTTCGGGGAAATCTTCGACCAGCGTGTGGCTGATCTGCTCTGGAGACC